>DASQGG010000091.1 GCA_035632695.1 Thermoplasmata archaeon | reverse complement strand
TGGATGCGCCTGTCCCAAAGCAGGATGACTTTCTGGCGGTAGAGGACCGTTGCCGCGCCAATCTCGATGAGGATATTGTCGTTGATTCTGTAGACCTCATCGCCAGTCTCATCTGTGACCTTCTCATCGGCGGAGACGATGATGATCCCGGCTTGGCAGCGGTGCATGTCGGTGATGACTTTCTCTGGAACCGGGATCGCAGTGGAACTTTGTTCCTCAGCTACTACGGCGCGGAACCGGCCGAACTCCACGATTTGTTTTACCTGTCCGAGGAGCTTCTTGTTCTTGCCGTGAGCGATGAAAACGGCTTCGACGCCCAACGGTTCCTGTTGCGGGGTCGTCGCGGTCTTTGGTGTGACAAGGGTGCCGGGCGACAGTGGCGTTTGCGCTAGGGCAGCGGGAGGCCTCTCGGCGGGGGTCGCTGCCACGGACCGGGTCCGAGAAGCACCGAACACGATCCACTGGCTCCCCTGGACATCCTGCAGCATGCCAGCGAACTTGGCATTCTTCAGAAGTATGTCCATGCATCTTTCGGTCTGCTTGGGGGACACAGAGTAGTCCCGCTCCAGTTTGTTTTGCGCAAGGTCTGGCCGAGGAACTTTGTTATTGTTGAAATCCTCATAGAAACGTCCGAACAGCGTCGGCTTGGTCGCAGCCTCGATAAGGCCCTGTGATCTCTCGTCGTCGGTCTTTGGAGCCACGATGGACAGGCCCAATCGCTCCAACGAGATTGTGTCCCCCTTGTAGGGATCACCGGAGGTGAGTCCGTACTGGTTCGCAGCCGTTATGCGAAGACGAAAGCCACTGCTTCCAGGCGAAATACCCAATGCTTGCCCGAGTAGGATTCTTCCCATTGGCTTTCCCGCGTTGTGCTCTTTGATGGCTGCCGCGACTTCCAATGCATCTTCGAGACTGTATTGAGGAAAGAGTCCCCTTTTCTTCGCATTCTTGTCATTCTCATTACTATCTTGCCGGGACATAATTCTCCCCAGCCACATGGGACACATGAAGCAAGTCAGATATCAACTGCGGTGTACTTAAGCATTCCCACAGTTGATGTACTAGTATGTACATCATACGGAATGGCTCTCTGTGACAAGTGTGTCATATCTTGTGGACAGTTGGGAGGCGTCTATTCGCTGCCAATGGCAGGGTCTGAATACCACGGCTCACCGCTGAGCTTCCCACTCCGCATTCTCGCTGTATCCACCGCGTACACACGACGCTAGTCACGATCCCGAAGCCAGGGCGTGAAATCCGTGCGAGGGATGCGGTTCCTCGGGTGCACCCACGTCCCGGCCCGAGAACGCGGGCGTCTTGCGGTTCGTGTACCGTCCGGGGAAGGCAGGCGGTGATGGGGCCGGGAAGGAGATCAAGAAGCGGTGAGCCAAGAAGGCGGGGAAATGAGATCGGCCATGGGCTCGGGGCAGCCGTCAGGTCTCTGTACCTGGAGTTGGCCTGGATGAATCGACGATCATACCCTTCGCAAAGCCGCGTTGCTAAAGCTTTGTCCCCCGGCATCCTCCCGTGCGAACGAGGCCGCTGGTCTCACTTGGATTCCCCCGCAGCCCGGACGAGGCCCAGGTGGATCGGCGAGGGTCGGAACGGCCGCGACCGCAGCTCCGGGTGGAACTGGGACGCGATGAAGTACGGATGGCCCTTGAGTTCGAGGACCTCCATCCGCCGTGCGCCGTCCGAGCGCCCGATGTACTTCAGGCCCGCGGCCTCGAGCTTCGGGATGTACTCGGGGTTAATCTCGTAGCGGTGACGGTGACGCTCGAAGATCCGCGTGGAGCCGTACATCTTCGCCGTCTTCGAGTTCTCGTCGAGCAGGATCTCGTGAGCTCCGAGGCGCATCGTCGCCCCCATGTCCTTCACACCGTGCTGCTCGGGGAGCAGGTCCACCACGGGATACGGCGTCTTCGGATCGAATTCCGAGCTGTTCGCGTCCTTGAGGCCGAGCGTCTCCCGCGCGAACCCGACGGTCGCGAGCTGGAAGCCGAGGCAGACCCCCTGGAACGGGATGTCGTTGTCCGCCGCGTACCGGGTCGCGGCGATCTTCCCCTCGATGCCCCGGTCCCCGAAGCCGCCGGGCACGAGGATGCCGTCCGCGCCCTCGAGGACCTTCGTCCCCTTCTTCTCGATATCCATGGACTCGACCCACCGCAGGTTCACCTTGATCCGCGAGGCGGCGGAGGCGTGGTGGAACGCCTCGATGTGGCTGATGTAGGAATCCTTGAGGTGCGTGTACTTCCCCACGAGGGCGATCGTGACCTCCTTCTCCGGATTCTTGAGGCGCTCGAGCATCGCCTTCCATTCCTGGAGGTCCTCCTCCTTCGCGGGCAGGTTCAGGGTCTTCAGGATGTACTCCGTGAGCCCCTGGCCGTCGAACAACAGGGGCACGTCATAGATCGTGGAGGCGTCCGGAGCGCTGACCACGCCCTCCACGGGAACGTCGGAGAAGAACGCGATCTTCTTCTTCACGTCCGGTTCGAGGGAGCGCTCCCCTCGGGCAATGATCACGTGGGGCTGGATGCCCGCGGCGCGGAGCTCGCGTACGCTCTGCTGGGTCGGCTTCGTCTTCTGCTCGCCCACGGCCCCCATGACGGGGACCAGCGTCGTGTGCACGTAGAGCACGTTCTCCTTGCCGACTTCCTGGCCGAGCTGGCGCACGGCCTCGAGGAAGGGCATGCCCTCGATGTCCCCCACGGTCCCGCCCATTTCGATGAGCACGACGTCCGCCTTCTCCTTCTCCCCGACCGCCCGCAGGAGCGCCTTGATCTCGTCCGTGATGTGCGGGATGATCTGGACCGTCTTGCCCAGGTAGTCCCCCCGTCGCTCCTTCTCGATGACCGTGCGGTACACCTTCCCGGTCGTGATGTTGTGGTCCCCGGTCAGGTTCACATCGAGGAAGCGCTCGTAGTTACCCAGGTCCAGGTCCGTCTCCGCGCCGTCGTCGAGGACGAAGACCTCCCCGTGCTGGTACGGATTCATCGTGCCCGCGTCCACGTTCAGGTACGGGTCGATCTTGACGGGGGAGACGCGCAGCCCCTTGGACTTCAACAGGACCCCGATCGAGGAGGTGGAGATCCCCTTCCCGAGTCCCGACAAAACGCCACCCGTGACAATAACGTACTTCACGTTAACTCACGGGAATGCTCCATCGGGCGGGTCGCACAAATAGTTTGTGTCGTGCCCGGTGAGCGGAACGACAACCGCGGTCGCAAAGTCTTATGCGAATGAAGAGGCGTGCTAGGCGCGATTCGCATGCCTCAGGACCTCACCCTGAACCAGATTCCCGGGTTGCTACCGGGCGCGAAAGCCCCTGACTTCTCCCTTCCCGGCATCGACGGGAAGACGTACTCCCTGGGGTCGTTCAAGGACACACCCGTCCTGGTCGTCTTCTTCACGTGCAACCATTGCCCGTACGTCCAGGCGTGGGAGCCCCGCTTCGTCGAGGTCCAGCGCGACTACGCCGCGAGGGGTGTGCGACTCGTCGGGATCAATTCGAACGACGAGACGAAGTATCCCGAGGACGACGTCGCGCACATGAAGGAGCGCGCGAAGGAGCACGGGTACAACTTCCCGTACCTGCGGGACGACACCCAGAAGGTCGCCGAGACCTGGGGCCCCGTGGCCACGCCGGATTTCTATGTGCTCGACAAGAACCGCGTGATCCGCTACCGCGGCCGCTTGGACGACAACCACAAGGACGCGAACGCGGTCACGCTGCGGTATCTCCGCGACGCGGTCGACGACGTGCTCGCAGGGAAGAGCCCGCGCGTCCCGCTGACGCCGCCCTTCGGTTGCTCGATCAAATGGAAGCCGGGCCACTTCACCTGAACATACCGCGCGGGCGGCGTTTCGCCTTGAGACCCCGCAGTCGCCACCCCAGGTAGTCGAAGGTCGCGCGGAGGTTGCCCGCCCGGTCGTATTCGCGGGCGATCCTCCGCGCTTCCTTGGGGTCCGCGCGCAGCTCCGCAATGAACTTCTCGATGTTCCCGAGCGCCCGGGTGAGTTCGTCCACCACGGGGACGCTCGCCCTCTGCGACGTTCGAGAGAGCGGGTTGAGGTCGATGCTGATGACTTTCTTCCCCATGCGGACGAGGGCCTCCGTACGATCACCGTCCTCCAAGGGGACGAGGACCGCGTCCGCGGAGAAGATCCCCTCGCGGTGGCACAGGGCGCGCTTGGACTCCAACCCCGGGATCCGCGCGTCGGGCCGAGGGCCGAGGACGTGCTTGATTCCCGCGCGCCGCAGCCTCCTCGTGATGCGCGCCACGCGGGCCTCCGTGCGATGGAACAGGTTGACTTCGACGCGGGCGGGAATCGCGCGCGCGAGGCGGGTCACTTCCCGGGAGGCCAGCGCGGCCACATTTCCGTTCACGGAAATTGCGGGTCGCTTGGCGGTCAGGAGGATCGCCGCCGCGGCTTTCTCCGCGACGAGTGCGGGGGCCGTCGTTTCCTCCCCGAATAGGTAGTCGAACGCCTCCCCGCGGCCCTGGGCGATGAGCCCCTCCGGTACGACAATGCCGTCGCGCCACGCCTGGACGAGCTTCTCGCGGCGCACCAGGGACTCGTACCGTGGGTGGGACCTCGGAATCTTCATACCATGGCCTTGATCCGGTCCACGAACTTGCCGCATCCGTGCCAGAGGGGATCCGCGGTCGGGAGCCGGTACGTCGCCTCGTACTCCCTCACGGTCTCCTCGACCTGCTCGCGGGTCATGTTCTCATGGTTCAGGCCGATGGCGAAGACCTTCCCGCCGCCGGCGATTCTGGCGAAGAACTCGAGCCACTGGATTTCCTCTTCCGGTTTCGGCATGGGCCAGGCGACCACGTCGCGGCGGAAGTTCCGCGTCTTCCGCGCGGGAGCGTGCATCATCAGGATCGCGGACGGGAAGGAGGCCATGATGATGGACCGCGTCCCGGCCACGTACGCGGGATGGGAGATGCTCCCCTGGCCTTCCACGATGAGGACCTGGGGCCTCGTCTCCTCGTACGCGCGGACGACCTCGGCCTCGAGTTCGCCCACCATGAAGTCCCCCTTGATCGCGTCGAGCGGCACGCCATAGGGCGAGCCCTGAAGGAGCCCCGTCTGGCCCGTGGCCACGAACGTCGCCTTGACGCCCGCGGCGTTCAGGGCGTCCGTCAGGAGGAGGGCGCACGTCCGCTTCCCGATGGCCCCATCCGTACCGAGGACGGGGATGCGGAGGCACGGGAGCTTGCGGGACTTGTCGCTGAACTGCTGGGCCTCGCGGATGTCCCGCGGCCGGCGGACGTCGAGCAGCTGGACGCCGTGCTCCGCCGCGAGCTTCGAGAACTCGGGATCGTCACGCAGGTACTCGTGGAGGCCCGCGGCCACGTTCACGCCGTGCGCAATCGCCTCACGGATCAGCGGCCGGAACTCCTTGGGGATGTAGCCGCCGAACGTGGCCACGCCGATGACGAGCGTCTCCGGTTTCCCCTTCTCGAGGGCCTCCTGGAAGTCCTTGAAGATCGGGATGCCGTTCGGCTTCCCGTCCAGGAGCTCGCCCGCGTCGCGGCCCGCCTTCGTGTGGTCGATCACGCCGACGATTTGATAGCGCTTGGAATACCGGACGAGCCCGTTCGCCGTCTTCCCCGTGTTCTGGCCGAAGTAGCCGTCGCAGAGGATGACCGCGCGTTCCAGGGAGACCGCCTCCGTGCGGTGGGCGGGATGGGAGATGGCGGGACCTGCATAAAAGCTCGCGAATTACCTCAGGGCTTCGGCCGGGAACCTACTTGAGACACGAGCCCATTTCCCACATGTGGAGCTCGGGGTCGTCGGCAAGCCCAATGTGGGCAAGTCCACGTTCTTCGCGGCCGCCACGCTCGCGCCCGCGCAAATCGCGAACTACCCGTTCACGACGATCGAGCCGAACCGCGGCATGGCGTACGTCCGGCACCGCTGTCCGCACCTCGACCTCGGCATGGCCTGCCAACCGAACAACGCGCCCTGCCAGGACGGCGTGCGGCTCATCCCTGTGGAGCTCCTCGACGTCGCGGGGCTGGTGCCGAAGGCCCACGAGGGCCGCGGCCTGGGCAACAAGTTCCTCGACGACTTGCGCCAGGCGAGCGCCCTCGTCCACGTGATCGACGCGACCGGGGGCACGGACTTCGAGGGGAACGTCGTCCCCGCCGGGACCCACGATCCGTTGGACGACGTCCGCTTTCTCGAGGAGGAACTCGCGCACTGGATCGCGGGCATCCTGTCCCGCAACTGGGACAAGGAGGCGCGACACGCGGACCTCGAGGAGGTGGCACCGGAGAAGGTCCTCTACGATCGGCTCACGGGCCTCGGCCTCACGGAGCCGCAGATCCATCTTGCCTTGCGCGAGACGCCCCTGGACCCGAAGATGGCCCGCTGGTCGTCCGAGGACCTCCTGCACCTGGCCCACAGCCTCCGCAAGATTGGGAAGCCGATGATCTTGGCGGCGAACAAGGCGGACCTCGTTTCTCAGGATCGGCTCGCGGAGCTCACCCAGATCGAGGGGTACCGCACCGTGCCCACGTCCTCGGAACTCGAGCTCGCCTTGCGCCGCGCAGCTCAGGCCCGCCTCATCGTGTACGAGCCGGGCGCTTCCTCGTTCCAGGTTCCAGACCCCGCCAAGCTCTCCCCGGCGCAGGCCAAGGGCTTGGAGAGGATCAAGTCCTTCTTGGACGCGCGGCACACGACCGGCGTGCAGGCGTGCGTAGAGGAAGCCGTCTTCAAACTCCTCGACCTGATCGTCGTCTTCCCCGTGGAGGACGAGACGCACTGGACGGACAAGAAGGGCAACGTGCTGCCCGATGCGTTCCTCGTGCCGCGCGGTGCCACCGCGGTGGACGTAGCCTTTAAGGTCCACACGGATTTGGGTAAGCACTTCATCCGAGCCATCGACGGGCGGACCAAGATGGTCGTGGGCCGCGACCACCCCGTCAAGGATGGCGACGTGATCAAGATCGTGGCGAAGGCATGAGCGAATCCTGGGACGTCCGCATGTTGACCGCCTCCTACCGGCGGGAGGGCCCCCAGGAGGAGCCCGTGATTGAGATCTTCGGCCGAACGAGGGACGACCGGTCGATCGCGATCGAGTACCGGGGTTTCCTCCCGTACTTCTACACGGTCGAGCCGACCCAGGCGCTCCTCTCCGCGCTCCAGCGGGACCCAGAGGTCGTCCGGATTGAGAACGCCGAGCTGGAGGTCGCCGGGGTCAAACGACCCTGCGCGAAGGTCCTCATGCATCATCCTTGGAAGACGCCCGAGTACCGCGAGCGATGCCGCAAGTACGGAAGCGACGTCCTCGCCGCGGACATCCCCTTCGCCCACCGCTTCATCTTCGACCTGGACCTGCCCTCCTGCTTCCGCGTGTTCGGCGAGCCCACGAGCGGGAAGTACACGACGGAGCTCATCGTGAAGGCGGAACGGTTCGAGCCCACGGAACCCTTCAGCCCGCGGCTGCGGATCCTCTCGTTCGACATCGAGAACACGATCCAGAACCCGAAGCTCCTGTGCCTCGGGCTGGCCTGGCGGGACAAGGGCGAGCTGAAGACGGAATGCCTCGCGGGGTCCGAGCGGGAGATCATCAAGGGCTTCCTGGACTTCGTCGAGAGGTACGACCCCGACGTGATTACGGGCTACAACATCGACGGGTACGACCTGCCCGTGCTGGAATCCCGGGCGAGGATGAACGGCTTGGGCGGCCTCCCGCTCTCCCGCGACGGGATGCAGATCAGTAACGTGGGGGAGCGGTTCTGGCGCACGCACGGGCGCATCATCGCGGACGCATGGTGGTCCACGAAGGTCGAACTCCACCCGAAGCAGGAGACGCTTGACGCCGTGGCGAAGTGGCTGTTGGGCGAGGGCAAGCACGACGTCGACCGAAGGAACATGGACCAGGAGTGGGAAAAGGACAAGGTCCGGGTCATGGAGTACTGCAAGAAGGACGCGGAGCTCGCCCTGCGGATTCTGGAGAAGGTCGCGAAGCTGGACAAGTCCATGGACATCGCGGTCGTGTCCAAGCTGCCCGTGGACGACGTCTTCAACGGGCGAACGTCCCAGCTGATCGACTCCATCCTCATCCGCGCGGCGGACCGCGGTCACTTCGGTGTGCCGATGACCCGCACGGGGTCGGGCGAGGCGCCCATCGAGGGGGGTTACGTCCACAGCTTGGACCCCGGGCTCTATGAGTGGGTGGGCGTGCTGGACTTCACGTCCATGTATCCGTCGATCATCATCGAGAACAACATCTGCTTCACGACCCTCAACGAGAAGGGCACCGTGGTCAGCCCGACGGGCGTGCGGTTCCTCGATCGGTCCCTGCGCGTGGGCCTCCTGCCCACGATTCTGGGCAACCTGATGCGAGAGCGGAAGGAGGTCAAAGCGAAGCTGAGGACGGAGACGGACGAGGACAAACGCGCCTACTACGACCGCCTTCAGTTCGCGATCAAGATCCTGATGAACGCCTTCTACGGCGTCCTCGCGTCCTCCTTCTATCGCTTCACGAACCCTCAAATCGGCGCGAGCATCACGGCCTTCGCGCGGGAGAACATCAAGTCGATCATCACGCAGCTCGAGGCCGAGGGCATCCGGGTCCTCTACGCGGACACGGATAGCATCTTCTTCGAATCGCCGACGAAGGAACTCGAGGAGACGAAGAAGATCGGGCGTCAGATCTCCGAGCGCTTCAGCCACGGGAGCGTGAACATGGACTTCGAGCGCGTCCTCGAGACGTTCTTTAGTCATGGGAAGAAGAAGCGGTACGCCGCGAAGGTCGCGTGGCCCGTGGCGGGCGAGCTCATCGTCCGCGGCTACGAAATCCGGCGCACGGACGCATTCAACCTCCAAGGCGAGGCCCAGAAGCGACTGTTCGCCCTCATCCTGGACAAGGACATCGAGGGCGCCATCCGGTTCGCCAAGGAGCTGGTCCAGACGGTGCGCCAAGGGACGATTCCCGAGGACTTCCTGCCCGAGGAGGGCGATCCGCTGGAGCCCCTCGTCATCTCCCGCACCGTGCGTGAGGAGAGCCGCTATGCCAACCCGGAGTCCATGGCGAACGTCCAGGCGATGAACAAGCTCAAAGCCGTCGGCGAGGACATCATCCCGGGGATGAAGGTCTCCTGGATCGTCGTGGACGCGAAGAAGGCCCCCATGCAGGTGGAGCCCTACGTCTCCGGCCGTCCGTTCGCCGCGCGACCGGACTGGGAGTACTACGCGAAGCGGGTTGCCCAGACCCTGTCCTACGTGACGGAGATCTACGGATGGGACGAGAAGGAACTGTACCAGGGGTCCCAGAAGCCCAAGCAGGTCACGCTGATGGATGACGGCTTCGCCGACAAGCCGAAGCCCGCGGCGGCCGTGAAGACGGACAAGAAGCTCACCCTGGAGGACTTCTTCTGACGTCCTGGGAGGAGGCCGTCTGCCGCTTCTGCGGCTGGGAAGGGACGGACGTCACGCGCGACGCCCACGGTTCCCTCTTTTGCCCGGCCTGCGGCAAGCCCGCGGAGTACAAGATCGTCGTTGAGGAGCTCAAGCGGCAGGGGCTCTGGAAGGCCTAGGATGGCGAGGAAGGCCCCGCGCGTCCTGGCGATCGGGGACGCGATCGTCGACATCGTGTCGCCGCCGCTCCAAGGCCTCCCGCCCGGCGACGTCCAGGGCGAGGTATCCGGCTTCGCGTTCTTGCCCGGAGGGAACGCCACGAACTTCGCGCTCCAGATGGCGTCCCTCGGGATGCGGACGACCCTCGTGGCCGCGGTGGGCCGCGACGCCTTCGCCAACCGTCTGCGTGCCGCGTACCGCGCGCGCGGCGTGACCGCTCGCCTCAGGGTGGACGCGAAGCGGCCGACAGGAACCACCGTGGCCCTAACGTGGGCCGACGGACGGCGGGCGCTGATCACCGCGACGGGAGCCAACGCCGCCCTACGGGAGGCGGACGTTCCCGAGACGCTGCTCGCCTCCGCGAGCCACGTCCACCGGGCCGGGTTCTGGTGGGCCACGGGCCTCCTCGGCGCCCCGACGGAACGCCTCCTGCGGCGGGCGCAGCGCGCGGGAGCGAGTACCTCGATGGATATCTCGACGGACCCCCAGGGCTGGTCCCGCGCACGCGTCGACGCGGTTCGGGTTTGCCTTCCCCATGTGGACACGTTCTTCGGGAACGGGGTCGAGGTGTGCGCGGTCGCGGGGACGCGCGACCCGGTGCGTGCCGCGGAGCGCCTCTTGGAGCACGGGGTCTCCGAGGTCGTCCTGCACCGCGCGGAAGCGGGCGCCACATGGTTCCGGGAGGGCCAGCGCGCCTCGCTGCCCGCGTTCCGCGTCCCCATGGACAACCCCACGGGCTGCGGCGACGTGTTCAACGCGGGGTATCTCTTCACGAAGCTTTCCGGAGGGACCACCGAGGAGGCGCTCGGGATGGGGAACGCCCTCGCCGCCCTCCACCTCCGCGATCGGCGCGAACCGTATCCCGACCTGCGCGAGCTGCGCGCTTTCGTCCGGGTCGCCCGGGCGTGATTCGGGGTCGTCCAGGCAGATTGCCACTTTCACCCTACTCCCCCTCCCGGGCCGGTTCATAGGGAGGGAACCCCTGGGCCGTGGTCGTGGCCCTCGCTTCTGAAACGGTCCAACAGGAAGCCTTGGTTTCCCAGGAGGCGTGGGCCATGCTCGGACGCGCCGACCTGGAGCCGTACACGGTCTGGGACTTCCCCGACCAGCGGGCGGGCGCGACCCGCTTCGGCGACGCCTGTTTCAACGGCGTCACGCCGGCGTTGTGCGCCCTCAACCTGGTTCGCCGCTACACGCGACCGGGCGATCTGGTCGTCGACGCCATGGCGGGGTCCGGCACGATCGCGGACGTGGCGCGCTCCCTGGGCCGTCGGGTGGTCTCCCTGGACATCGCGCCGCGGCGGAAGGACATCCTCCGGGCGGACGCGCGATGCTGGCCCCTCCCGGATGCCGTTGGCACGCTCGCCGTCATCGATTCCCCGTACTCGGACAACATCCTCTACAGCGAGGATCCGCGGTGCCTCGGACGCATCTCGTGCCGCGACGGACGGTTCTACCGGGAGATGGCCCGGGTGGCCGACGAGGCACGCCGCGTCCTCCGACCCGGCGGCATCCTAGCGTGGATCATCAGCGACGAGTACAAGGGAGGACGGTACACGCCCGTCGGGTTCCGCCTCCAGACCGTGCTCGCATCGCGGTTTGACTTCCTGGATACTATCGTACTCCTCCGCCACAATGACCGCTCGGCGTCGCCGATGTGGGAGCACCGCGCGCGGCGCTACAACTTCCTCCTCCGAGGATTCAAGTGTCCCGGATTATCGCCCGTTCTCTCCATAGGGAGGCTGCGAGTTTGCAGGAGGTTCCGCCAAGGCCCGATTCGAGGCCTCGAACGCGCCCGATTCTGCGTGCCCCGGGCACCATGAGTTGCGTGCCCCGTGCACGCAGGACGAGGGGGTGGTGGTGCCCCGTGCACCAGGTCGCGGCCGCCTTTCGCGCGAGCCTTTTGTTTAATCAATTAGAAACTTGCGTGCCCGGGGCACGTTACGTGCCCGGGGCACCATCGCGGCCGGTGGGCATTCTACGTGCCCGGGGCGTATTTCGCGCCAGGAGCCTTTGCGGCGCGAACCTGCGGGGAGACCTTCTGCCAGGGCGGACGGCCCTCGGCGCGTGCGCGGGCCTGCTCCTGCGCCAGCTCCGCGAGCCGGGCGGTGTCGCCCCGGGCGCGGGCCTCGTCCTCGGTGCGCCACCAGGCATCCCGGGCCTGGGCCTCCTCAGGGTGAGCGGCGTCCCACTCGATCTCGGCCGCCACGTCGAGGTCCGCTCCGATGGTCTGCTGGATCGCCTGCTCCACGAGGTCGGCGGGGGCCGCGTACTCCATCTCCCGGGCGAGGGCGGGATCGCCCTCGATGAACGCCCGGAGCGCCCGGACGGCTTCCCGGGTCACGACGACCGTCCCCTTAGGCCCGCTGTGGGCGAGGGGGCTCCTCGGGAGGCCCGCCAGGGCCGCCGTGGCCCAGGAGGGATTCACGGACCGGTCGCCCGTCGCCTGCACGTCTCCCCGGATCGCGCGGTCCACGAAGTCCGCGGGCCCACCATAGCCGCACTCCGCCAGGAGCAACGGGTGGTCCGCGAGGAGTTTCTGGATCTGCCGGATGAGGCCAGGTGGCACCGGCAATTCCTCGTCGGGGGGCGGCCCGGCGGCAGAGGCGGTGCCCCGCGATCCCGCTGCCTCGAACACCTGCATCCCGAGCCGCAGCACATCGAGGATCAGGTCCCGCCGGGACTTCGCCGCTTCGGCCTGCGCGGCCAGGGCGGCGTCGAACCAGGATGCGAGATCGACGGGCACGCTCACCGTCAGGTAGCCCGCGCCGGCCTCCCGCCGCGCCCGTGTCGGGGGCGGGCGGGCTCCCCCGTGGTACGCCCGCATGCCGAGCCGGAGCACGTCCAGGACGAGCTCCCCGTTCGACTTCCAGATTCCCGGATGCTCCCGCCTGGTCGTCTCGAACCAGGGGAGCAGCGACCGGGGCACACCGATGTTCAGTCGCGTCTTGCGGTCGTGCGCCTCAGCCATCAGACTCCCTCCAGCAGGTGATCGGCATCCTCCTGCGGGACCTCGCGGAGGAAGCGCTCTACGACGCCCCCGGGCGGCGGTTGTCCTCGGGCACCGAGGAACAGGCTGGACCGGTTCAGCCTCAACGCCTCGTCCGCGCGGAGAAGGATTGCGGGCAGCTTGTCCGGGCCGATGTCGTCCTCGGGCTCGTCGCAGCCGTCGCACATCTCCCCTCGGTGCCTCCGGAGGACCCCGCTCACGCTGAGGAGGATCTCCGACTCGATGCAGAGGACCGTGAGAGCCCGCGACACCTCCTCAAAGGGCCCCGCGAGCTCCGGGGAGAGCGACTTCCGGAAATCCCTCAAGTCGTCCTCCAGGGAGAAGGCCGAGTCCATGAAGTCCCGGAGAAGCCTGACGCGAGGCTTGAGGCGCCGCGGGAGACCCCGGGCGATGTCCTCCAGCCTCCCGATCCACCACACGATGCCCTTGTCGAATGTCGTGGACCGAAGGGACTGGAGAGCTTCGGCCTCCCCCGGGGTCACGGGGTAGACGAGCCCCTTCAAGTCCGTGCGCACCATTTCCTCCAGGCGGGTCTTCTCCTCGGGCCTCAGGAGCCCCGCCTCCGTGGCGGAGATCTTCAAGACGAGGCGCCGGGCCCGCCGGAGACGGGCATTCAGCTCGGACTCGAAGCTGGTTGGTTTCGTGTTCACCGCCCCCACCGATGCGCAAGGCCCAACGTGCCCAAAAGGATGACGAGGAGGATTGCGAGGACGAGGGCACCGGGCAGAACCGGCGCCAGGACGGAGGCGAGCACGAGGTCCAGGGCCGCCGCGGCGGCAAAGAACAGGACGAGGATTGCGGCGCGCGCCCACGCGGGGCGATCCATCCGTCCGGACTTCATGCCGAAGAAGGGTCCATCGCGGACCCGCCCTCGGTCGCGTCCTCGGCTCAGGGGCGCGTCGAAGGCCCTTTCATTCAACGTCGCATG
>DASQGG010000090.1 GCA_035632695.1 Thermoplasmata archaeon | reverse complement strand
ATCGGCCCGGTTCTCTCCCGCTCCCGTGGCCCGCGGGGACCCGCGCACCGTACTCCAGGAGCTGGGCGTGCGGCCGAGCAAGTCCCGCGGCCAGCACTTCCTGGTGGACGCGCGCGTCGCGGCGCGTGCCCTAGCCCACGCCGACGTACATGCCTCGGACACGGTCCTGGAGATCGGTCCCGGCCTGGGCGTGCTGACCCGCGGACTCGTGGAGCGCGCGAAACGGGTCGTTGCGATCGAATCCGACCGACGGTTCGCTGAGTATCTCCGCAGGGCCGTGCCAGCGGCAGAGATCGTGCACGCCGACGCGCTGAAAGTTGAGTGGCCCGCCTTCGACGTCATGGTGTCCAACCTTCCCTATCAGATTTCGTCGCCCCTAACTTTCCGCCTCCTGGGAACGCCGTTCGATCGGGCGGTCCTCATGTACCAATGGGAATTCGCGCGGCGCATGGTGGCCGCGCCGGGCACTGAGGACTATTCGCGCCTCAGCGTGGGCGTGTACGTCCGCGCGACCTGCGAAATCCTGGAGCGCGTGCCCCGGAACGCGTTCCTGCCGCAGCCCAGGGTGAACTCGGCCTTGGTCCGCCTGGAACCGCGGCCCAGTCCGTTCCCGATTGCGGACCCGGACCGGTTCGACGCGGTCGTCGCCGCCTTGTTCGAGCACCGGCGCAAGACCGTGGAGAACGGCCTCCGGCTCGCCTGGCGGTCCCTCGCCGCATCCCCGGCCGCCTTGGAGGCGTCCCTCCCGGAGGTCCCCTTCCGGGGGCGGCGGGTCGAGGAGCTGCGGCCCGAGGAGATCGAACTCGTCGCGTCCGCGACCGTACGGGCGAAAGGTTAATGGTCCAACCCCAAATAGCGCTCTCTCGATTTCCCGAGGGGCGCCATGGTCCGGAAGAAGACCCTTTCTGAGCTCGACCAGGCCGAGATCAAGCTCGAGTCCCTCCTCGAGAAGCGGGACGCCCTGAACCAGGAAGCGCAGCTCGCCCGCGGGGAACGGGACATGGTCCACGACAAGAAGCGGGAGCTCTCCGCGAAGCTGCGCGAGATCAAGGACCGCCGCGGCAGCCTGGCGGCGGAGGCGCGCGCGCATCGCTCGAAACGCGACGAGTACCAAGTCAAGGCCAAATCCCTGATCGAGCTCAAGCGGAAGCTGCGGACCCACGGAGGCGCCTCGGCCTCCGAGGAGCTCCGGAACCTGAAGCGACAAACCCAGGCCATGGAGCTCAAGCAGCAGACCGCCTCGCTGAGCCTGGCCGCAGAAAACGATCTCATCGACCAGATCAAGGAGCACCTGAAGCGGGTCAAGGAGCTCCAGGTCCTCAAGGACGAGCAGGACAAGATCTCCAAGGAGGTCAAGGACCTGGACGGGACGATCACAGACTTGTTCGCGAAGGCGGACGCGGAGCACAAGATCGCCTCCGAGCTCAGCGCCCGGGCCCAGGCCGTCCATCAGGAGACGATCGAGCTCGTCCAGGAGATCTCCGCGCTCATCGTCGAGGGGAATGCGAAGCACGAGGCGTATCTCGAGGCTCGGGGGAAGGCGGACGAGGTCCACGCGAAGGTGGTGGAGATGCGGGACAAGGTCCTGTCGATCCGTGGCGCGAAGCGCGCGGAGGCGAGGGAGGCCCGGGACCTCTTGCGAACCCAGAACCGTTCCGTCCGTCGCGCGCTGTACGACGAGAAGAAGCTCGAGGAGGCGGCGGATCAGGCCGTCAAGGCGCTCCTCCAAAAAGGCCGCGTGGAGATCTGAGCATGAAGGCGATCGTCCTCGCGGGCGGGGAGGGCACGCGCCTTAAGCCGCTCACGTACAAGCGCCCCAAGCCCCTCATGCCCGTCGCGGGCCGACCCTGCATCGACTACGTGATTCGGTCCCTGGTGGCCTCCGGATTCCAGGAGATCATCACGACGACCTCCTACCTGAGCGACACGCTGATCAAGAGCATCGGGGACGGCCTCGACTACAACGCCTCCATCCTGTACAGCTTCGAGGCGAATCCGGCGGGGACCGCGGGCGCCGTGCGGCGCGTCGCGAACTTCATCGATGACACCTTCGTCGTCGCCATGGGCGACATCCTCGCGGATGTGGACTTCCGCGCCCTGTACGACTTCCACAAGCGCAAGGGAGGCGTCGTCACGATCGCCCTGACCGAGGTCGAGGACCCGACCCAGTACGGGATCGTGGGCCTCGACGCGAAGGGCCGCATCCAGAAGTTCAAGGAGAAGCCGCCCAAGGAGGAGGCGTTCTCCAAGCTCGCGAACGCGGGCATCTACGTGTGCGAGCCCGAGATCCTGGACTTCATCCCCGCGGACCAGAAGTTCGACTTTTCCAAGGACCTCTTCCCCAAGCTCATGTCCAAGGGCCTCGCGCTGTACGGCCAGCGGCTCGAGGGAGTCTGGATGGACATCGGCCGGCCGCATGACCTCTGGCTCGCGTCCATGGAGGTTGTGCGCCGGGAGGGCAAGCCGCTGCGCCGCCCGGGCGTCGCGAGCGAGGGACCCGTGATCCTGGACGCCAGCGCCGTGCTCGAGGACGGCGTGACGTTGACAGGCCCGTGCTACGTTGGGCCGGCCGCCACGATGCGGCGCGCGAGCGTCGTGGACAACGCGTGCCTCTACGAGTCCGCTCGCCTCGAGGGCCGGGCGGTGGTCCGGAAAAGCATCGTCCTTGAGGGCAGCGTCGTGGGGCCAGGCGCGGAGATCGTGGACAGCGTGGTCTCCCAGAACTGTGTGATCGGGGAAGGCGCCCACATTTCCCGAAGCATCATCGGGGACGACATGACCGTGCGCGCCGGCTCGCGCCTCGAGAACGCGACCGTGTCGTGAACCGATCCCGCCACGTCGTGGTCCGCGGGCGTGTCAGCGGGTCAGCGCGCGGCCCTTGCGAATCCGGCCCCGCTTGACGACGGCCTCGGCCAGGTCACCACCGAGGCGGTATCCTAGGTGATGGTAGCTGGGCGCATCCAAGATCAGGAGGTCGGCCAACTTCCCACGCTCGAGGGATCCGACTTCGTCCCCACGTCCGATCGCGTGCGCCGCGTTGATCGTCGCCGCGGTGATCGCCTGCGCCGGAAGGAGGCCGTTGTGGTGGCACGCCAGGGCGATCACGAGCTGCATGGACTCGCACCAGCAGTTCGGGTTGAAGTCCGTGCCCAGGGCCACAGGCACGCCCGCGGCGATCCAGCGGCGACCGTCCGCGTAGGGCACCCGGGACGAGAGGGACGTCGCCGGGAGCAGCGTGGCAATCACGCCCGCCTGGGCCATCGCCTCCATCCCTGCCTCGGAGGTCCGAAGGACATGGTCCGCGGAGACCGCGCGGACCGCCGCCGCGAGCCCGGCGCCGCCCGTATCTGCGATCTCGTCCGCGTGGACCTTGGGGCGCAGGCCTAGCGCCGAGGCCTTCTCGAAGAGGCGGCGGCCTTGCTCCACGGAAAAGTAGCCTTCGTCCACGAAGGCGTCGCAGAACGTCGCGCCCCTCGCGAGGGAGACGGCCAGGAGCGTCTCGGAGAGGAGCAGATCGACGTACGCGTCCGAACGGCCCTCGTACTCCGGCGGCACGGCGTGGGCGCCAAGGAAGGTCGGCACGACGTCGACCCCGGCCGCGCGGCCCGCTTCGGCCGCGGCGCGGAGCATCTTGAGTTCATCCGCGGTCCTCAGGCCGTAGCCGCTCTTCACCTCCACGGTCGTCGTGCCGAACGAGACGAAGGTGAGCAGGCGGTCCACGCCGAGCCGGACCAGCTCGGCTTCCTCCGCATCCCGCGTCGCCCGCATCGTGTGGAGGATGCCGCCTCCTCGCGCCGCGATCTCCGCATACGAAAGCCCTTGGGCCTTCCACTCGATCTCGTGCGCCCGGGAGCCCGCGAAGATCGCGTGGGTGTGCGCATCCACGAGCCCCGGGAGGACGACCTTGCCCGAGGCGTCGAGGGTCGTCGCGGCCCGCGGATGCCGGGTCAGAACCTCTTGCGTGGTCCCGAGGTCCGCGATCCGTTCCCCTTCGATGTACACGGCACCGTCCGGAATGATCCCTAGCTCGGACGCCGCCTCCCGAATCCGAGGCCCCCGAGGGCCTCGCAGGGTGAGCAGTTCGCTCGCATGGACCACGGCGAGGGATCGAGCGACGGGGGCCGCCTCGCCGCGCACGGCGCGGATTTTGTGCGCCTGGGGCGTCGGCCTCATGGGAGCCTCCGGACACCGACGGGATCGGACCGTACGAGGAAGGCCTTGCCTCCGGCCGCTCGGATCGCGTCCGCGGTCTTCTTGGGTTCATCGGTCAAGGCGAACATGCTCCCGCCGCCGCCGGCGCCCGTGAGCTTGGCACCGTAGCTGGAAGGCCGCGCGGCCTTCACCAATTTCTCCAGCGCGGGATGCCCGACGCCGAGCGCGTTCAGCAACTCCTGGTCGCGGTCCATGAGCCGGCCTGCGGCCTCCCAGTCCCGCCGTTGCAACGCGGCGAGTCCGTCCAGCGTGATCCGGCCGATTTCCTTCACCTGATCCGCCGCGGCAGGGGAGGCGTCGACCCGCGCTTTCACCCCGGCGACCAGAGGGCCCGTCGCCGCGCTGATGCCCGTGTTCCCGACGACGAACGTGAGCTCCGGGAGGGCGCAGCGGTGGAGCGACCAGCGACGGGTGTCCCGGCGCAGGGTCCAGAGAAGGTCCTCGCCTTCCTCCGGCTTGACGAGCACGCCGCCGCCCGCCGTCGCCGTGCTGGTGTCGATCGGGCTTGCCCGTCCCTGCACCTCGTGCTCGACCTCGAAGGCCTCGCGCGCGATCTTCGGGGGATCGAAGCGATCCTTCAGCGCGTACGCCGCGCCCAGGCTCGCCACCGTGACCGCCGCGGAGGAGCCGAGGCCCGTGCCCGTGGGGATCATGGACCGGATCTCGAGCCACAGGGGTCCGTCCTCCCAAGCGCGCTTGAACGCTGCCTTCACGTAGCGGTACTTGGGCTCGTCGAGGGAGGCCCCGTCCACGAGCCACTCGGGGTTCGGGCGCGCGAAAACCTCCGTCCGGAGGCTGATCGCCGTGCAGAGGGCGGGCTCGCCGAAGACGACCGCGTGCTCCCCGAAGAGGATGAGCTTGCCCGGGGCGGACGCGGCCATGCGGGCGGCGATTGCCGCCACCCCACCTTAACCCTTGTCCTCCTCAACTGACCTCGAGGTCCTTGGTGAACTTCGAGGAGAGCGCTTGGTAGCCGCCCGCGTCCTTGGTCTGGGGCGCCACCTTCTTCAGGGCTGCCTCGAAGTCCTTCTTCGTGATCTTGACCTTCTTGAGCGAGGCCTCGTCGAGCGTCTTGACGGTCGTCGCGTACTCGCGCATCGCGAGCATGGACGCCTCGTTGCAGAGGGCCGCGAGCTCGGCGCCCGTGTACTTCTCCGTGCGCTTCGCGAGGTCGTCCAGGTTCACGTCCGAAGCCAAAGGTTTCTTCTTCGTGTGAATCGCGAGGATGGCCTTGCGCGTCGCGAGATCCGGGGGCGGAATGTACAGGTGTCGGTCGAAGCGGCCGGGCCGCAGCAGGGCAGGGTCCACGAGGTCCGCGCGGTTCGTCGCGGCGATCACCGTCACGTTGTGCAGCTCTTCGAGACCGTCCATCTCCGTGAGGATCTGGGAGATCACGCGCTCCGTGACCTGGGCGTCGGAGGACATGCCACGGACGGGGGTGATCGCGTCGATCTCGTCGAAGAAGATCACGCACGGGGCGGCGGTCTTCGCCTTGCGGAAGGTCTCCCGGACCATCCGCTCCGACTCGCCGACCCACTTGCTCAGGAACTCGGGGCCGCGCACCGAGATGAAGTTCGCCTCGGACTCCGTGGCCACGGCTTTCGCGAGGAGCGTCTTGCCCGTGCCCGGCGGCCCGTACAGGAGCACGCCGCGGGGTGGGCGGGCGTCGAAGTGCACGAAGAGCTTGTTCATCTTGATGGGCCACTCAATTGACTCCTTGAGCTCCTGCTTCGCCTCGTCGAGGCCGCCGACGTCGTCCCAGTGGACGTTGGGCTTTTCGATGAGGACCTCCCGCATCGTCGAGGGCTCGAGTTCCCGATACGCCTGGAGGAAGTCGTCCCGGGTCACCGTGAGCTTGGCGAGGACCTCGGGCGGAATCACCTCCGTCTGGAGATCGATGTCGGGGAGGATGCGGCGCAGGGAACGGATGGCGGCTTCTTTGGTGAGGGCCGCGACGTCCGCGCCCACATAGCCATGGGTGATGTTCGCGAGCTCCTTCAATTCGACGTCCTTTGCCAGGGGCATCCCTCGCGTGTGGATCTGGAGGATCTCGAGGCGGCCGTCCCGGTCCGGGACGCCGATCTCGATTTCCCGGTCGAAGCGACCCGGGCGGCGCAGCGCGGGATCGAGCGCATTGGGTCGGTTCGTCGCTCCGATGACGACGACCTTGCCGCGACCCTGGAGGCCGTCCATGACCGCCAGGAGCTGCGCGACCACGCGGCGTTCGACCTCGCCCGTGACCTCCTCGCGGTTCGGGGCGATGGAGTCCAGCTCGTCGATGAAGACGATGCTCGGCGCGTTCTCCTCGGCCTGCTTGAAGATCTCCCGGAGGTTCTCCTCACTCTGCCCGTAGAACTTGGACATGATCTCGGGTCCGGAGATGGAATGGAAGTTTGCGTTCGTCTCTGAGGCCACGGCCTTCGCGAGCAGCGTCTTGCCCGTCCCGGGCGGCCCGTGCAGGAGGACGCCCTTGGGCGCCTCGACGCCGAGTCGCTCGAAGAGCTCGGGATGGCGGAGGGGGAGCTCGATCATCTCGCGGACCTTCCGGACCGCGTCGCCCAGACCGCCGATGTCATCGTAGGTGACCCGCGGGAGTTTCGCTTCCTCCTCCTTGGCGGGCGTCTCCGCGAGCTTGATCTCCGTCTGCGGGCCGACGATGACCGCGTCGGCACCGGGCTGGAACGAGGTGACCACGAAGTCGAACTTGCGGCCCATGATGCTCACGGTCACCAGGTCGCCGCGGGTGACGGGTCTTCCTTGGAGCACCTGGGCCATGAACTGCTCGCCCCCCATGATCCGCACGGCCTCCGTAGGGGCGAGGCTCAACCGCTCCGCGGGTCGGGCGAGGGCCTTGCGCAGGCCCACCTTGTCGTCGATGCCGACGTCCGCGTTGTGCCGCTGCATGCCGTCCATGCGGATGACGCCGCGGTTCGCGTCCTCCGGATAGCCACGCTGCACGATTGCGGCGGTCGACTTGCCGCCCTCGATCAGAACCACGTCGTCCTCACGCAACTCCAGGATCCGCATCACCTCGGGGTCGACGCGGACGATGCCTCGGCCGGCATCGGAGGGCTTCGCTTCGGTCACTCGCAGGAACTTCTCTCGTCCGTGCATCATGGGAATACCTCATGGGAGCGCGCGCGGGTCGCGACCAGGGCCGCGAGCACCGATGTCGCTCCGTGTTGAAGGCGGTATGGTCCTCACCTACGGGAAAAGGAGGAAGGGGGTCGGGTCACTCGACCCGGACCTTGACGGGCTCCGGTCGCGACGTGGGCTCCTTCTTGGGAAGCCGGAGTTCGAGGACACCGTCCTTGAGGGTCGCCTTGGCCTGGTCCGCGAGGATCTCCTCGGGCAGGGCGAGGCTGCGGCGGAAGGACCGGTACGTGCGCTCGCGGTATGCGTGGTCCTTCTCGTTCTCCTCCCGCTCCTGGCGGCTCCCCGCGGACAGCTCGACAGCGTCGGGCGTCACGCGGAGGTCGAGATCCTCCTTGGCCACGCCGGGGAGGTCGGCCTTGAGGACGTACTCGCGGCCCTCATCGACGAGGTCCACGGGCGGCGCCAGTAAGGCGACGCTGTCCCTCGCGAAGGGAGCGAGCGGGCCCCAGAACTTGCGGTCGAACTCGCTTCGGAGATCGGCCAGCCATCGGTCCATGTCTTCGAAGAGGTCCCAGGGCCGGCGCACGTCGAGCGCCCGAGCCGCGGAGTCCTCCTTCGCCTTGACCATGTCCGTGTTCTTACTCTCGCGCGTCATATTGGTTCCCTCCGTTCCGATTGCCTTTTCACCCAATAATGGGTTTGCGGTTCTATATAAGCATTCCTTATCCGCTACCACGGATCCGGCTTCCCCGGTGGGCCGCTCCGAGGGGGTGACCACCCACTACCCTCCGCGTGGCTGCCGGAGCGTGCTTGCCAAAACCATCCGTGGCTCCAAGGCCGCGGCTCCGGTCCAGTCTAGAGTTCCCGCTTCACCGTGATCGGGATCGCGCTCGCGTCGAACTCCGTCCAGGCGATCTCGATGGGGTCGACCATGCCCGATGGGATGTCGATCACGATGGGCGCCCCCATGCTGATCTGCAGGGCTCGCGCTCCGATGATGCGGGCCTTCTCGAAGCGGGTGTAGCGCACGGGGTTCCCTCGGCGAGGCCGGGCGGGTTGGAGGTCACCCTGGACCACGGGACAGGGCGGCCGTGTCGGCCCGGAAGTGACAGCCTCTACTTCAACCTTGCCCACGAGGACTCGGATCGTCCGGGACGTCCGCGGCTTGCCGGAGCGGCGGATGCCCGTTGGCGGCACCCCACCGCGCCGAAGAGAATCCGGGCTGAGAATGGGAGGGTACGCTTCTTGACCCCCGAAGTCTACGAGGGCTAGAGTCCTCCTTCCCCCGGTGAACTGCTCATGGACACGGAGACGTTTCGCCACGCCGCGACGTTGCTCTCCGGCGAGTACAGCCTCGCCATCCTGCGCGAACTCCGGGATGGGGGCTGGCATCTCTCCAGCGAGGTCGCCCGGGCGCTGCACATCCACGTGTCCACGGCGTCCCGATTCCTGCAGAGCCTCGCCGAACTGGGCCTCGTGGAGCGCCGCCCTCGCGATTCGCGCACGTCGGAGTACCGGGTTCGCTCGACCCGCGTCCTGCTCGAGGTGGACCTCGGGGACGACTCGGGTCCCCTCCGGGAGGCAGTCGACTTCTACGTCGCCTACTTCCAGTTCCTGTTTCAGGAGATCCGCCACCTGGGTCTCCCGAAGATCGAGGGCGAGATGGAGCGGACCCTGGTCGCGGAACATCAGGAGCTGCGGTCCATGGTCTTCGAGCAGATGATCGCCGGCAGCCAGGGCGGGCTGGACCACCTGCGGGACCTCATGGGAACCCTCCACAAGGACCTCTGGGACGTGTGCTCCCAGAGCCTGGGCCGCCCGACGGCGCGGCGGGCGTTCGAGACCGCGCTCCAGGAAGCGATCAGCGTCCACCCGGATCTGGCGATCCGCTGCGGCCTTGCCCGTCCCCTCGTAGCGTGAGACGCCTCGGGACACCCCCCGGGATGTCCCTCGGCATTAACAGCGCGTTTCATGGCCAAGCGGTGCTCACTCGACGCCCTGACCCATGCCGAGGGATTGTGGGACGCCGCGTTGTCCCCCTGTCACGGTGCGCCCCGTCCCGGGGCTATCGAGGAGGGACCCATGCGGCGTTCTCTCCCGGCTTGCATCGCGCGTCACGGATCGGCGCGACCATACGCGGGAGCGGCCAATCCATGGTCCGCCGAGGGGATAAACGTTCGCTCGGTCCGCACCTTTAATTAGCTGCCCTCGCTTCGCACGCCCTCGGGTTCCGGGCGACTTCATGGACGAGCTGCGCTACGCGATTGCCCTGCTCTTCAGACGGAAGGGGCGGGACGAGCTCACGGAACGCGAGTTCGTCCTCTCCGCCTCCATGGATCTGCGGTGGTTCCCGCCCCGGGATGCCCAACGCCTCCTTCAGCTCGGCCTTGAGACGAAACTCTTGGAATCCCACGGCGGCAACATCCGTCCCGCGTTCCCGATCGACGCCGTCGACGTCCCGCGGGACTTCGTGCCCACCGCGAAGACCCTCGAGGTTGCAACGCCTGCGTCCGAGGACGTCTTCCTCCGGATCGTGGATGCCCTGGTGGCCCATGCGAACACGGACCGCCGCGGCGTGATCGCGGCGATCAACGCGGTCCAGGAGCGCATGGACGTCGACGTGGAGGTCGCGGCCCTGATCGCAGCCCGCCAGGCTGGGCTCGACGTGGCACCCTACCTGGGCGCCGTCAAGGCCCACCTGGGGTTCCCTTGATCACTCGCTCTCGTCCTTTATCTTGATCAGGTCGCCGAGGGTCAACGCGCCCGACGGCGCCTGCTTCTTCATGGCCATGGGCACAACCTTCTCCTTGAGCTTGATGCCGAGGGCGTGCTCGACCTTGCGCACGAGGGCGTCGCCCGGCGAGATCGTGCCGGACTCGAGCTGGGAGATCACGCTGACCCTCTCGTTGATCTTCGCGCCGAGGTCCGCCTGCTTCCAGCCTTTGTCCTCGCGCGCGCGACGTATCCGTTGGGGGAAGTCCTCCGCGAGTTCCTCCTGACCTGCGTCCGCGTACACGTCTCGGGGCGTCAGACGCCGCTGCCGCGCCTCGAGTCGCTGGGCGATGACCGGCGGCATCGTTCCCCGTCGGACAACGGGAGTGGAGACCTCGTCCCCGAACTTCGCACAGCTGCTGCAGACGGCCAGGACCGTGCTCTCGATCGCCACGTTTTTCGTATGCGGAACGTCCGCGCCGCACAATTCGCAGATCACGATTTCAGGTCCGCAACCGCTAAATAAAGGGTGCCGGGTATATAGCCTTCGCCTCCGCCAGCCCACCGGACGAGATTGCATGGACGAAGAACAGATCCGGGAATTCTCGGAGAAACTATCGGAGCGAATCGCGTCGCTCGAGGATCGGAACGACAAACTTCTGGAGACGGCGCGCCGCGTGGAAGGCGAGAAGCGCTACGTGGAGACGGAGCTGATCCGGCTTCAGAAGGAGATCAAGCGGCTCAAGCAGGAGCTCGATCGGCTCAAGAGCCCGCCCCTGATCATCGGGAACATCCGCGACGTCCTGGCGGACGGGCGGGTCGTCGTGAAGTCGTCGACCGGTCCGGATTTCATCGTGAACGCCGCGGACTACATCGCCAAGGAGAACCTCCTCGTGGGGGCGCGGGTCGCGCTGAACAAGCAGACCCTCGCCGTGATGGGCGTCCTCCCGCCGTCCTACGACCCCATCGTGACGGGCGCCGAGATCATCGAGAAGCCCGAGGCCACGTACGGGGAGATCGGCGGCCTCGACCCGCAGATCCTCGAGCTCAAGGAGGCCGTCGAGGATCCGTTGCTGAAACCGGACCTGTACCGCAAGGTGGGCATCGAGCCGCCCAAGGGCGTGCTTCTCGTAGGCCCGCCCGGCACGGGAAAGACGCTCCTCGCGAAGGCGGTCGCGAACCGCACGAAGGCCACGTTCATCCGGTTCGTCGGTTCCGAGTTGGTCCAGAAGTACATCGGCGAAGGCGCGCGGCTTGTCCGGGAACTCTTCGAGCTCGCACGGAAGAAGTCGCCCTCGATTGTGTTCATCGACGAGCTGGACAGCGTGGGCGCGAAGCGCCTCGAGGTCGCGACCTCGGGCGACCGCGAGGTCCAGCGCACGCTCATGCAGCTCCTCGCGGAGCTCGACGGGTTCAACCCACTCGGCGACGTGAAGATCATCGGCGCGACGAACCGGCCGGACATCCTCGACGACGCCCTCCTGCGCCCGGGGCGCTTCGACCGGATCATCGAGATCCCCATCCCTAGCTACGAAGGTCGGCTGTCCATCTTCAAGATCCACACGCGGAAGATGAGCATCGCCGCGGAGGTGGACTTCGACGTCCTGGCCCAGCGCACGGACGGTGCGACGGGCGCCGACCTCAAGGCCATGTGCACGGAGGCCGGCATGTTCGCCATCCGCGAGGACCGCGAGGCCGTGACCATGACGGACTTCGAGCTCGCGGTGGACAAGGTCCTCGGCGAGAGCCGCGTCCGGCACGAGACGGCCAGCGGCGCGATGTACGCGTGACCCGCACATCTCCCGGAGGCGCGAGGGCTTTCCGACCAATGCACCATAACCTTTATTCGGACCCCTAGGTTAGCCCGCCCGTTATGGCCCGCCCTCTGGCCCGCGACGACTCGGGGCTGAGCGACTGGATCATCCTGCTCGCCCTGGTCGTCGCCGTCGCGGTGGTCCTCGGCGCGTACTACGTGGTGTTCACGCCCACGCCGCCGAGCCCGCCGAAGCTCGCAGGCCTGGGCGACACGGTCTACATCGATTACATCGGAACCTTCCAGAACGATAACCTCGTGTTCGACACGAGCATCCAGTCCGTCGCGGCGGACAACGCCTCGTACCCGAAGGCGTTCAGCTTCAGCTGGCACGCCTCGTACACGCCCCTGCAGTTCACGATTGGAGACGGGAGCGTGGTCAAGGGGTTCGATGAGGGCGTCCGAGGGCTCGCGCAGGGGCAGACCGCAACCGTGGTGGTCCCCGAGAACATGGGGTACGGCCCCGCAGACGCAAGCAAGATTCACACCTATCCGCTCGTGCAGACGTTCCCGGTCCGCGTGACGATGAACCAGTCCGCCTTCAGCAGCTACTACAACCAAGTCGCCGTCTCGGCGACAAACGTCTCCGACCCGATCTACGGGTGGAGCGTCCAGGTATCCATCCTCAACGGCCTGGTCGTCGTGACGAACAGCCCGTATCCCTCCGAGGTCCTCCGCCCCTACGGGAAGTGGACCGCGGTCGTCCTGAGCGTGGACGACGCCGCCAACAACGGCACGGGCCTGATCACGATGCAGAACAAGGTGGATCCATCCTTGGTCGACGTGATCGGCGGCACGTCCCCCTTGAGCGGGACGTTCTACCTGTCCGCGGTGGATCTCTCTGCGGGAACGTACACCCTGGACTTCAACAAGCAGGTCGTGGGCCGCACCCTGGTGTTCCAGATCACGCTCACGCGCCTGTCCACGGTCTACTGAGGGCCCACGCCATGGCCTCCGTGGCGGACTGGTTGTACGGCCTCTTCGGATTCCTGGGGCCCGCGGGCACCCTCCTCGCCCTGTTCCTGGTCTTCGTCATCGACGCCGCCGTGGTCCCCGCCCTGCCCGAGCTCGCCGTGGTCCTCAGCTTCCTCTATCGGAAGCCCGGGACGGACCCCCTGGGGTGGGGCGTGCTCTTGCTCGCGATGGCCATCGGCGGCGAGGTTGTCGGCAACACGGTGATGTTCCTCTGGGTCCGGAAGCTCGTGGTGGACCGCGGCCACCTCCCGAAGTTCCTGGAGCGGCTCATGAAAGGATGGACCCAGCTCATGCTCGTGCGGGACGAGCGGATCATCCTCCTGAACCGGATTGCCCCCGTGGTCCCGTTCGTCGGTGCGTTCATCGCGGTCGTGGGCTGGAACTACCCGAAGTCCCTCGCGTTCATCGTCGTCGGCGCCGCGGCCAAGTACGTCCTGCTCCTGCTCCTCGTAGGCTATCTCGGCGTCGTGTACGATCCGAACACCGCGACCTTGCT
This sequence comes from Thermoplasmata archaeon, assembly GCA_035632695.1. Taxonomy (NCBI): domain Archaea; kingdom Methanobacteriati; phylum Thermoplasmatota; class Thermoplasmata; species Thermoplasmata archaeon. The sequence continues at coordinate 12,038 of DASQGG010000090.1, read as the reverse complement.
CACCGTCGCGGCCGTCGTGGTCCTCGTCGGAGTGTCCCTGGGCGCGTCCCTCCTCGTGCGGAGGCGGATGGCCGCGCCGCCGGGTCCGGCCTAGTACTCCTGGCGCGCGTACTCCTTGGGCTCCAGGGGCTTTCCCGCCAAGAGCTTGAGGTCGCCCTGAAGCCACAGGAAGAGGGTCCGCAGGTAGCCGTTCTTCTCCAGGCGGCGCACGCTCAGCTCCACATAGAGCCGGGGATCGTAGACGATGCGCCCGCGGGCCCGGATCCGGATGCCCACATCCACGTCGTCCGAGTGGGGCAGGTTCCGATAGCCTCCGATCGCCAGGAACGCGTCCTTTCGGAAAGCGGAGTTCGTGCCCCCCGTGCCGTAGAGGCCGGCGAGGGCAGCAAGGCGGATGATGCCTCGGACGAAGAAGTAGATGAACCGTGCCTTCCGTCCGCCGTCAAACGGACCGTCGGGTCCGCAGACCGCGACGACCGCGGGCTCCTGGAAGTCCTCCACGATGTGCTCGAGCCAGTCGCGGGGCAAACGGCAGTCCGCGTCCGTGGTCGCGATCACGTCGGCGCGTGCAATCCGCACCCCATCGTTCCGTGCGCCGCCGATTCCCGGCGAGGTTTGCACGAGTACGCGGTCCGCATGGCGTGCGGCAATCTCCCGGGTCCCGTCCGCGCTGTCCCCGTCCACGACGATGACCTCGAACTCGGAACGGGCCAGGGTCTGGCGGTCGAACTGGGCGAGGAACGACTCGATCCCCCGCGCCTCCTGGTAGGTCGGGACGATCACGGAGACCTTCACGCGGCGGCCTCCAGCTCGCCCGCGAGCTTGAGCGCGCGCAGGATCACCTGGTCCGTGTTGATGTACTCAAACTGGCCGAAGCGTCCCAGGAGATGGAGGCCGGCCTTCCTCGCGTACGCCTCGACGACGTCCAGGTTCCGACGATGGGCGAGGTCGAACACGACGTAGGCGTAGCGGGTGCGCGCGACGCGGGACAGCGTGACTTCCGATCGTCGGAACACCCCGAGATGATCCGCCCTCTCGACCACGTGCTCAATCAGCGCCTCGTCCGGGGAGGACCACACGGTGTCGCCGGCGTCGCACGTGATCTCGGCCATCGCAGAGCTCGTCCCGGCCGGAGCGACCCGGTCCGAGAAGTTGCTCGGGAAGGAGATCCGGTTGAACTTCCCATCCTCGGGCGTGGGGAAGTAGACCCAGCTGAAGTCGTTCAGCTCGGGCCGGCTCAGGCCGACCATGACCGTGACCAGGGAGCGATGGACGAGGGCGCGCCCCGCGGCCCGGACCTCCGCCGGGGCGGCATCGAGCGCGGCGACGAGCTCGGGAATGGGGATCGTGGCGACGAGGCGGTCGTACTCGCGGACCTCGTGGCCGTCGCTCACGGCCCACCCCTTCCCCGTTCGGCGGATCGACGTCACCCGGAAGCCGGTGCGCACCCGGGGGACCTTCGGAAGGAGGCCGCGGACCAGGCTCTCCACGCCGCCCTCGCGGGGATACAGGAAGTTGAGCTGGTGCGTGTACCCCTCGGTCGGGATGCCCAGGCTCGACTTGAGGATGTCCTCCAGCGGAGGATCGGGCACGCGTCCCTCGACCCACTCGATCCCCATCTCCGCGGCGGGCGTCTTCCAGATCTTCTCGTTGTAAGGGAGCAGGTAGGCCTCCGTGATCCCTTTCCCAAAGCGGTAGTACATCCACTCCCGGAAATTCGTGGGCTTCGGCGTCGCGTCCATCGCCCGGCCCACGTACGCCTGGACGTAGCCTAGGAGGCACGCGAGGTTGTCTTCCACGGGCAGCTCGGCGAGTCCGTTCTCGAAGGGGTACTTCACGTACCGGCCCCGGTAGAAGACCTTCGTGTTCCTCCGCCGCCGGCACACGTTCCCTCGGAGCAGGTCCTCGTAGAACGCCATGGCCTCCGGGTTCCGGGAGAACAGGATGTGGGACCCGTGCGGGTCGAACGTGAACCCGTCCGCGGTCAGGCTGCGGCAGAGCCCGCCCGGACGTTCCTCGGCTTCCAGGACCTCCGCGTCCCGGACCCGGGAGGCGAGGACGAGTCCCGAGAGGCCTCCCCCGAGGATCCCGATCACGGGGGCGCCAGATGGGGCGGGGGTATTAAGCTCTGCCTCGGCTCACGCCGTGAGCAGACGCTCGTACACGTGCTCGAGCCGCCGCGTGCAGTTCGCCACGGAGTAGGGGAGGGCGCTCTCCCGGGCCGTGGAGCGCATCGCGTCGCGGTGGTCGAGGCACTGAAGGACCGCGTTCGCGCAGCCCGCCGCATCGTTCGGGTCGAACAGGTGGCCGTTCTGGCCCTCGTGGACGAACTCGGGGATTGCCCGGAAGTTGGCCCCCGCGACGGGGCGGCCGGCCGCGAGGGCCTCGAGGATCACGAGACCCTGGGTCTCGAACTTGGAGGCGATCGCGAAGCAGTCCGCGGCCGCGTAGTACCTGGGCAGGTCCGCATCCGGCACGAATCCCGTGAAGATCACGTCGCCCGCGAGGTCCATGTGCCGGACGAGGTCGTAGTACCGCTCGAGGTAGGGTCCCGAGCCCACGACGAGGAGCTTCGCGTCCGGCTTCGCTTCCCGGATCCGCGGGAAGGCCCGGATCAGGGTGGCGAGATTCTTCTCCGGTGCCACGCGACCCACGTGGAGGATCACCTCGCTGTCGTTCAGGTCCCACTTCGTCCGCACGCTCTGGCCAGAGACCGCCGGGGAGAAACGGTCCGGATCCACGCCCGTCGGGATCACATCCGTGATAGGCGCTTCGGGCGAGAGCTCCAGGATTTCGTCGAGGATGGCCCGGCTCGGCACGACGACGCCCGTGGACTTCCGCAGGAAGACGCGCAGGTACAGGCGGCGCCCGCGCTCGAGGACGTGGAGATTGATGCCGAAGGGCGAGTAGAACGGCAAGGTGTCCTGGATCATCGTGTGGAACGTCTGGACGCTCGGGATCCTCGCCTGCCAGGAGGCCCACAGTCCCTTGATGCCGACCGTGCCGATCCCGTGGATGTGGATCACATCCACGCCGAGTTCCTTGACGAGGTCGACCTCGCGGCCCGGGAACATGGCGACGCGGTACCCCGGGTAGTGCCGGAGCTCATGGGCGCGCACGAAGATCGTGTTCCGATCCCGCCGCACGCGCCGCCTCGGATCCTCGGGCGCGAACACGACGACCTCGTGGCCGTCCGCCTCGAGCTGCCGCCGCGTCGTCAGCACGGAGGTCACGACTCCGTCCACCGTGGGCAGGTAGCTGTCGGTGAACAGGGCGATCTTCATCGGCCGCCCCCGCGGAGCAGTCTCCGGACCTTGGTCACGACACGCTCGGGATTCTCGCCGAGGACTCGCATCGTCGTCCCACTGCCTCCGTTCCTCGCGTCCACGAGGACGTCCGGCGCCGTCCCCGCCTCCACGATTGCTCGCTCCATCCAGCCCTCGTCCCGGTCGCCCCCGCGGCTTCGCCCGCGGGCCAACGTCGCGACCACGACGCGGTCGGATGGGAGGGGTTTGGCATTTTTGGGCGGGTACTTGAACCTTGCCGAGGCCCGGAGGGTCGGGTTGACATGGAGGACTGCCAGGAGGGCCGACGCGGTCTCGAGAGGCGCGCCGAAGCCGGCGGGCCCGTCCCGCTCCCTCCATACGCAGAAGTCTCCCGCGGACATCGCACCCGGGAGGGCGTAGGTCATCTCGAGGCCCCCGCGCGGCCGCAGGCGGGCAGGGACGGCGGTTGACAACGCCGCCGCACTCCTGGTGACGGCCAACCACACCTCGTAGCGATGGGGTCGGACCTGGGAGTTGATGATCTCGACACCGTGGCCCGCGCGGTACGACTCCAGGAAGCCTGACGCCACACGCCGCCGAGCGGATTCCACGGCCTGCACGAGGCTCTCGCCTTGGGCCAGGTACGCGGCCACGGAGGCCGCCAGGGTACAGCCCGCCCCGTGCAGCTCCTTGGGATACCGGAAGCTCCGGAGGCGGCGCATCCGTGTGCCGTCGAAGAGGACATCCACGAGTTCGCCCGCCACGTGGCCTCCCTTCACGAGGACCGCGTGGGGCCCCAGGCTCCGAAGCGCCCTCGCCGCCTTCTCCATGTCCTCCAGGTCACGAATCGGGAAGCCCGCGATCCGTTCCGCCTCGCGGCGGTTCGGCGTGAGCAGTTGCGCCTGAGGGAGCAGCCGCGTGACGAGGGCGTCCTTGAAATCGTCCTGCTCGAGGCGCGCGCCCACGGTGGCCACCATGACGGGGTCCACGACGAGCGGGAAATCCGTGTGGCGCAGCTCGTCCGCGACGGCCCCCACAATCTCCGCGGAGTAGAGCATGCCCGTCTTCGCGCCGCGCACCTCGAAGTCGTCGAGGACCGCGCGGAGCTGGGCGCGGATCTCCGGGGCGGGCAGGGGGAAGATCGAGGTCACGGCCCGGGTGTTCTGGGCCGTGACGCACGTGAGGACGGACGTCCCGTGGACGCCCACGGCGGCGAAGGACTTCAGGTCGGCCTGGATGCCCGCTCCGCCGCCCGAGTCACTGCCCGCGATCGTCAGGGCCGTCCTCATCGCGGCGACGATGAGGGACCCGCCCTTAAGGATGACGCCCCGGGCGTCCCTTCGGGAGGGCTCGCGGCCGCAGCGTTAAATAGAACGTGGCTCATCCAAACGTTCCATGAGGGCGCGGAGCGGCCACATCAAGTTCGACAAGAAGGTGAAGTGGAAGAACCTGGTCCCCGCCTTCAAGCCCATGTTCCTCAAGTTCCTGGAGGAGACCCAGCAGCTCCCCGAGGACGTGGAGAGCGTCGAGGTCCTCGTGGAGGAGAACCTCCGCGACCTCCGCCTGAACCGCAAGCCCGAGGGTTACAACCGGGAGAGCGTGATGCGCCTCATCTTCCCCATCTCCGACGACGTGGAGTTCTACATCTACGGGCGCGGAAAAACCCTCGAGGTCGCGCGCGTGACGGAACAGGTCAGCCACGTCCTGCAGAAGTACCGCCTCAAGCACACGATCGAGTGGGACAAGCTGCGCCTCTACGCGGACAAGAAAGAATGAGGCCGAACCGTCTCAGTCAGAGAGACGGACTGACTCGACCGTGGTATACTCGGGTCCCTGCGGCTGCAGGACGCTCTTCTTGAGGCGGATGTCCTCGATGCGCACCTGGGCAAACGTCTCGTCCTGGCGGCGTTCAAGGAGGTCCCGCACGCGGTCCAGTCCCCGGGGGATGCGGACCCGGGCGAGCGTCACGTGGGGCGACCAGGCCCGCGATTCCGGGACGAAGCCCAGGGCTCGCAGGTTCTCCTCCAGCGCGCGCGCGATCCGTGCGAGAGACTCCGCTCCCTCCAGGCCGATCCAGACCACCCGGGGCCGGCTCAGATTCGGGAACGCTCCCGTGCCGCGGACGGTGACCGTGAGCGGCGGGATGCCCTCCGAGGCCTCGCGCATGGCCGAGACGATCTCCGGCACCAGGCCATCCTCGGTGTCTCCCAGGAACTTCAGGGTCAGGTGGAGGTGGTCCGCGGAGACGAGCTTCAGGTCTCGGCTGGCGCCTCGGAGCTCCTCGAGGAAGGAGGCGATGCTCGGGAGCGGCGGCAGGTCCGCGGAAATGAACGCGCGGAAGGGCATGGTCAAGTCCCTCCAGGCACCGCGGCGCCGCAGGAGGGGCACGCCTTTCCGAGCGCGGTGCGGGGGACCGCCGACCCGCAGGCGGGGCAGCGGGGCGCTGTCGCGGAGACGAACCGGCCGCTCGCATCGACCTCGCCGTGGAGGTGTCCCTCGCGGACCGCGGTCCGGAGGATCTTCGTCGCATCCGCTTCGGGGACGTCCAGCTCCTTCGCGAGGGACCTCCCATCCGTGACGCCGGCGTCGTCCGCCAGCTTCGCCGCGTGGGCCAGGGCCAGCTCCCGCACGTGGAGGCGTCGCCACTGCCGCAGGAACAGGAGTCCCGGGACGAAGAACACCGCGGCGCACAGGGCGGCCGCGCTCGCCTCGAAGACTCGCGAGAGGGCGAGGGCGACGGCCATGAGGACCGCCGCGGCCCCCGCGGCCCAGAGGCAGAACGCGGTCAGGATGCGGTAGAGGCGGACCTGCCGCATGCGCCCGCCTTCCTCAGTCCGAGACCAGGGTGCCGCGGAACGGTCGACCTAGAATTGCGGCCTCCAGGGCGTCGAGATCGCGTCCCCGGACCACGCTCAGCGGGATTCGGTCTCGCGCGAGGACGCGCGCCGCGACCGGGTCGAACACCATGCTGGGCCCTGCGGCCCGATGGCCTTCGCCGGCTAGGCGTACGAGTTCCTCGAACCCGACGTGCTCGAGGAGTCGGGCGTCGGCGTGCGTGCGAGGATCCGCGGTGTACACGCCGGCTACGGAGGTGGCGTTCACGATGCGGCTCGCCCGGACCGCGCGGGCCAGGGAGGCGCTGACCCGATCCGTCGTGTGGCCCGGTCGGGTGCCCGCCATGAGGACGATCGGGTAACGCCGCGCGAGGCGCGCGGCTTCCGCATAGGAGCGCGCGGGCTCGCGGTTCGCGCGTCCCTTCAGGGCGGCTCCGAGGAGGCGCGCGTTCATGCGCGTGATGCCGATGCCCAGCTCGTCAAGGCGCCGTTCCGGGACGCGGAGCGCGCGCCCCGTCTCGATGTAGTAGCGGGCAACGCGCCCACCGCCCGTGACCGCGAAGAGTCGCACCTGGCGGGACACCGCGCGGAGGAGTCGGGCCAGCTCCGCGAGGTAATGCGCGTCGTCCTCGCCGGGGACGAGGACGGAGCCGCCCAAAGACACGACGACCTTCTCCATGCGATCGCGGATGCAGCGGCGAACCGCCAGGCGCCATAAAAACTGTTCGCCGCGACGCGGGCGAGGGTCAGTGGACGCGGATCTCGTTCAGGGCGACGAGGACGACCCAGAGCATCAGGAATGCCGCCCCGGAGGCGATGACGACGTCGGCCGTGGATAGGTATCCGGGGCCGCACACCTGGCTGAACGAAGGGCCTACGCAGATGCTGAGACTCATCAGGACGACTCCGCCGAACAAGAAGAGGAGGCCGAGGACGAGCGCGTACGTAGGTGCGCGTGCCGTGCGTCCCTCCAAGGAAGCCCCTCAGCGCGGTCATGCGAGCGAGCGGCCTTCAAGATTTCGCCACGCGGCCGAGACGCGTGCGAGCGGGAGCCGGACGCGGATTTGCTCGGGGTTTCGCAGGATGGCGACAGCATTCTATAGGACCAGGGTGTTTGGACCGTGAAATGGCCGAACTCTCCGAGATGGAGAAGTACAAGTTCCGTCGCGCCCTCGAGGAAATTGAGCAGGCGCAGGGCCGCGGGACGGAGCTCGTGAGCGTCTTCATCCCGCCGAACCGGCCCGTGTTCGACGTCACGAACTACCTCCGTGGGGAGATCTCCCAATCCTCGAACATCAAGAGCGCGAGCACCCGGAAGCACGTGCAGCAGGCCATCGAGTCCTGCGTCTCCCGGATCAAGGGGTACCGCATGCCGCCCCCGAACGGCCTCGTGGTCTTCGCGGGCCACAAGCAAATCGGGGCGGACCAGACCCAGATGGTCACGTTCGTCCTGGAGCCACCCGAGCCCGTGCAGTCGTTCCTCTACCGTTGCGACTCCAAGTTCTTCACGGAGCCGCTCCACGAGATGCTCGCGGAGAAGGACGTCTACGGGCTCGTGGTCATCGACCGCTCCGAGGCGACGGTCGGCGTGCTCCGGGGTAAGCGGATCGAGGTCCTGAAGAACATGCAGTCCCTCGTGCCCTCGAAGCACCGGATGGGCGGCCAAAGCGCCCGCCGGTTCGAGCGACTCATTGAGATCGCCGCGCACGAGTGGTACGAGAAGGTCGCGGGCGTCATGGAGGACGCGTTCCTGAACCATCCGGACCTCAAGGGGATCATCATTGGCGGACCGGGCTACACGAAGGAGTATTTCGCGACCCAGGACTACGTCCACCATGAGCTCCGGAAGAAGATCCTGGAACCCTTCCTGGACACGGGGTACACGGACGAGTACGGGCTGCGAGAGCTCGTCGAGAAGGCCCGAGGCATCCTCTCCAACCTCGATCTCATGCGCGAGAAGACCCTCGTCCAGAAGCTCCTGGACGAGATCCGGAAGGAGGAGGGAGGCCTCGCGGCGTACGGCGAGGACCAGGTTCGCCACGCCCTCCGGCTGGGCGCGGTGGACACCCTTCTCATTTCCGAGGGCATCCGAAAACTCCGACTCAAGCTCAAATGCGTGAACGGCGACTGGACGGGGGAGAAGACCGTGGCCGACGAAGCGATCCTACCCAAGTGCCCCCAGGACGGAGGCAGCCTGACGGTCCTCGAGAAGGAGGACATCATCGAGGAGTTCAACGGCCTCGCCGGGCAGTCCGGCACCAAGGTGGAGCTCATCTCGAAAGATTCCGAGGAAGGGGAACTCTTCCTCCGTGCGTTCGGTGGGATCGCCGCCATCCTCCGCTACCGGGTGACGTGATGGGCCACGATCCGTGGACCGAACTCCGAGAGCGGGCCGAGGGGGTCCGCGCCACCATCGAAGCGACGCTCCGCGTGCGGGCTCACGCCGAGCTCGCCGAGGCGCCGGAGGACAAGGGCCTGTTCTCCCTGGCCGTGTTCCCGTACTCGAAAGAGACTCGGCAGCCGCCGGCGGAGGTCGCGCGACGGGCCGCCAGCGTCCCGGTCCCGGCGCCGTTCGCTCCGCTGCAGGCCGTCGGCGGATACGTGAACTTCGTCCCCGATCCCCCGGCGTTCGCGGCACTCGTGATGGGTTCCGCGGCCTCGGCCGGCCCCGCCTACGGTTCGTCGCCGCCGGTCCCAACCCGAGTCCTCCTCGAGCACACGAGCACGAACCCCACCGGGCCGCTCCACGTGGGCCGCGCCCGCAATCCGATCTACGGGGACGCCCTGGCGCGCCTCCTTAGGATGGCGGGCTTCCCGGTCTCGCGCGAGTACCTGGTGAACGACATGGGCCGGCAGATGGTCGTCCAGTACTGGGGGACGAAGCACCTGCGGCCGGATGAGGTCGGACCCCCGGACCTCGACAAGCCGGACTATCGGTTCATCAAGTACTACCAGAAGGCCACGGAGATCTTCGAACGGGACCCGCAGGCCAAGGCGGACGTCGCGGCGATGATTCAGCGCTTCGAGCAGGGTGATGCGGGTCTCGTGCGCGAGGTCCGGAAGGTCGGCGAGGAAGTCCTCGCGGGGATCCTGCAGTCCCTGAAGCGGCTCGGAGTCGGGTTCGACTCGTTCTTCTGGGAGAGCGACCTGATCCTGGACGGCCGCGTCCAGCAGGTCATGGAGCGGCTCATGCCCCTGAGCCGCGAGGAGGACGGCGCGCACTACCTCGATCTCTCCTCGTTCGGGCTCGAAGGCGACGCGGCGAAGTACTTCTTCGTCCGGAAGGACGGCACCTCCCTGTACACGACGCGGGACATCGCGTACCACCTAGACAAGATGGGGCGATGCGACCTCGCAATCAACGTCCTCGGGGAGGACCAGAAGCTCACGTTCCAGCGGCTCAAGGCCGCGTTCCGTCTCATGAGGATCGACTGGGCGCCCGAGACGATTTTCTACGCGTTCGTGAGCCTCCCCGAGGGGAAGATGTCTACCCGGAAGGGCGTCGTCGTGAACCTGGACGACCTGATCGACGAGGCCGTGGCCCGCGCGTATGCGGAGGTGTCCAAGCGCCGGGAGGATCTCCCCGAGCTCCGCAAGCGGGAGATCGCCGAATTCGTGGGCGTCGGGGCGGTGCGATACAACCTGGTCCGCGTGCAGGCGGAAAAGCGAATCGTGTTCAAATGGGAGGAGGCGCTTAACTTCGAAGGCAACTCGGCGCCGTTCCTCCAGTACGCGCACGCCAGGGCGTGCAGCATCCTGGAGAAGGCAGGATCCTGGACGAAGGGCGACGCGCGTCTGCTCGTGCATCCCCAGGAGCAGCTCCTGCTGCGACGCATCGCCCGATTCCCGTCGGCGGTGCGGGACGCGGCGATCAGCCGCCGGGTCCACACGGTCGCCACATTCGCCGCGGACATCGCGGGCCAGTTCAACCAGTTCTACCGGGATTGTCCCGTCCTCACGGCGGAGACGCCCGCCCTTCGGGCTGCGCGGCTGGATCTCGTGGCCGCGTTCCGGGTGGTCCTCCAGAACGCCCTCCAGAGCCTCGGCCTCGTCGCCCCGAAGGAAATGTAGGTGGGTCGAAAAGGGGAAAGGGGAAGAGAGGCGCCCTCACAGGCGCTTCTTCTCTTCCTTGGCTTCTCGTTCCTTCCGTGGCCTCTCCTTGCCGCCCTCGTCCTTGCCGCCCTTCGCGCGCCGGAACCGCGGCTGCCAGTCGCCCGCCTTCACCTTGCGGCGGTAGTACATCGCGAAGATGACGACCGCGAAGACCGCCACCACGCTGCCGATGATCGCGTAGTTCACCCACGCGGGCTGTTGCACGATGATCGACACGGTCGCCGTGTTCCCCTTCAGGGTGTACGGCATGTTCTGATCCGACACTGTGATCGTGAGGGTCTTGTTGCCCTGGCCGATCACGCTCACGGAGACCTTGAACACCGCGGTCCCGCCGGGGGCGATGCTGGACAGCGCCGTCCCGTTCTTGTCGGCCATGGACCACGTCGGCGACAGGTCGGTCGACGAGGTGCCGCTGCTTTCCGACACGCGGACTGTGACGTGGCTCGCGGTCCCCCACCCGGCCGTGTTCGTCACGTTCAGGGTGATGGTGACCGTCTGGCCGCTCTGGGGGTTCGCGTTGTCGATCTTCACGGAACTCTGGACGATGGTCAGGTACGGGTGCAGAGCGTGGTCGATCTGCACGCTGACGTTCTGTGTGAGGGTCCCGTTGTTCGGCTTGCCGGATCCGAAGCCTGTGTCCCGCGCGACGAGCTTGACGGGATAGCTCAGGTTCCATTGCGACCAGCCGAACGTGATGTTCTCTCCCCACATCTGGCGCGTCGTCCGGGTATCGCCGATCAGGGGCCCAGGGATCGTCCAGGTGAAGTTGATCGCGGACACCTTGTCGTAGTCGTCCGTCGTCTTCGAGGCGTTGAACGTGTAGTTCCGCATCTCGACCAGGGTGGACACGGGTGCGTAGTCGTTGGTCGGGTCCAGGATCGTGAACCCGGGCACGGGCGGCTGCGTGTCGTTCACGGTGATTGTCAGGGAGACGTTCGCTCCCTTGTTCCCGACGCTGTCCGTGAGCGTGAGGTTCACGAGGAACTTCCCGGGCTTGCTGAACGTCCAGTTGACGACCCGTCCCGTGGCGTCCGTGATGTTGCCTCCGTGGAAGTCCCACGCATAGCCCGAGTTCAGGATGACGCCCGTCTTGCCGGGGTACGCAAGGTCCGTGGAGAGGCCACCGTCGAACCGGATCACGGTGCCTTCGTTCACGTGGAGGTTCGCGCCGACCGCAGAACCGGTCCCCGTGACGTTCGTCTTGAAATTCGCGGTGGGAGCCACGCCGTCGACCCAGATGTCGATGTTCCGGTAGGTCACGTTGCCGCCCGACCCGATCGCGGTCAGGTTGGCGATGTACGGTCCCGCCTGGGGGAACGCGAACGTGGGCGTGATCCCGTAACGCACGTTGTTCGGGGGATTCGGGACGCTCACGTTGCCCAGGAAGCGCCACGTGAAGTTGTCGCGGGTCGAGTCGTTCGAGGGCGGGTTTGAGGTCTCCGCCGCGCTGAACGTGATGTTCATGTTGTTCGCGACGTACGCCTGGTAGTGCTGGTACGTCGAGTTCACCACGTAGAACTTCCCGCTCGGACCCGTCACCTTGGCCCGGGCGATCCCCACGAGGGACCGCTCGAGGACCATCCGGATGGCCTGGCCCGTGAGCCCAGGATAGATCGTGATGTCCGTGTAGCCCACGGTCGCGATGGCCGACGGGCTCGGCAGGATCGTGTTCGACACCATCTCATAGTCCACGGGCAGCTTGACCACGTACGTCTCGTTGTGGAAGACCGTCGTGTTCGTGCTTGGAATCAGGGTCAGGTTCAGGTAGTCCTTCGGCTGGCCGTACTTGATCCACGCGGTCGACTTGAGGCGGTAGGTCGCCGAG
>DASQGG010000089.1 GCA_035632695.1 Thermoplasmata archaeon | reverse complement strand
CCGCCCCGAGGGCGGCCATGAGGACGAGTTCCAGCACCGCCATGACGGCTCACGCTTCCCCAGGAATGCCCGAACCAGGGCCCCCCGGACCATAAACGACTTGGACAACTGGAATTGACTCGAATCGCGGCCTCATCGGCTCTGCGACTCCGGGCCACGCGGAAAAGCTATGGCGAAGTACTGCATGGGTCGCACGTGCGAGATTGTACCCGCATATACACCGCGGGAGGGCCGAACGACGGACGCTTCCGGCGCCCGGGCTCCTCCTCCCGATCAGGGAAAAAGGAGGGGATGGCGATCGCCCAAAACTTGGAGGGGAAGCGATGGAAGGCCGTTGAAGGCGACCGTCATCATCCCGAGCGTCGAACCGGCTACGCTCCTCGATGGGTCGAGTGGCGAAACCGGCATGTCGCTCCCCTAGGCCCTTCTGGGCCCGAACCTCATCACGGCGGCATCGCTATTGGAGGGTTCCGAGCATAAAGTATATTCGCGACCCTTCGAGCGTCTTGAGGGAAACCCTCCGGGTCTCTCGGCCTCGGGAGGAGTCGCCGAACCGACGTCGAGAAACGGAATATAGGACGCCTCGGTTGCCAAAAGATATATTTACAGGTAATGGCTAGTTCCGATGCAAGGGCGTAATCGGACGGGGGAAGTCCGCATGGAGAGCCGGAAGATCCAGAAAGTAGGCGCAGCCACACTCACGATTTCCCTTCCCAAGGATTGGGTCACCCAGCGGAACCTGAAGAAGGGGGACCAGGTGTTCATCGTGGAGGAGGGCGACTCCCTCCGGATCCTGCCCGGTCCCGCGATGGAGGAGCGCAAGCGGAAGTGGGAGACGTACGTGATCGACGCGGACCTGTGCGACGAGCCGGGTCTCCTGGAGCGGATCATCGTCGGGAACTACGTCCTCGGACGGCAGAAGATCATCGTCCGCTCGTCCACGCGGCTTCGGAGCGAGCACATCGAGGAGGTCCGGAAGACCTCGAAGAAGCTCATGGGCCTCGGGATCATCGAAGAGATGTCGAGCAAGATCACCCTCCAGTGCGCCCTCGACCCCGCGAACTACCCGCTCGACGCGCTGGTCAAGCGCCTGTACAACCTGGGCGCCACGATGCTCGAGGAGGCCATCGAGGCCCTCGTCACGGGCGACCGCCGCCTCGCGGAGGACGCGATCAAGCGCGAGGACGACGCGGACATGATGTACTGGCTCATCCTGCGCCTGGTCCTGAGCGCCCAGGTGGACGAAGCCCTCGTGGAGCTGCTGGGCATGCGCTCGCGCCTCGAGATCGCCGGCTACCGGGTGATCGCCCGGGACCTCGAGACCGTCGCGGACTACTGCGAGACGATCGCGCGGAACGTGATCACCCTCCTGGACATGAAGACGGAGATCAGCCCCTCGTTCGCGAAGCAGCTCAAGGAGCTCTCGGAGGCCGTGACGGAGATCTACAGCAAGGCGATCGGCGGGCTCCTGTCCCGGGACATCAAGCAGGCGAACGACGCGATCCGCCTCCAGGAAGCCATCGTGAAACGCGAGCACGACCTGATCCGGATGATGCTCAAGGACTACGACGACACGAAGATCATCATTCCCCTGCGCACCGTGCTGAACGGCATCGTGGAGATGTCCGAGTACGGGAACTCGATCGCCGTGATCGCCTTCAACCGGTACCTCGAGAAGCCGACGAACCTGAGCCGCCCCGCGCCGCCCGCGTAGGCCGCGGACGGCGCCTCAGCGGGCCGCGCGCGCTCCCCCTTTATATCCTCTCTTAAATATGCTCCGGAGAGTATTTTTATAACCTGAGCCGATGGCGCGGCCAAGGTGTACCATGGCAGCTCCACCCCAAGGATCTGGCCCGATGATGCCGCCGCAGTCGTCCGCCGGGATGTACTACCAGCCCATGTCTCCGGAGAACATGCTCTCGCGGCGCAACGTCTGGTTCGTGAACGTGCTTGGACTCGGTATGATCTGGCTCGCGTTCATCCTGAGGCTTGTGAGCCTCGACCCGAACCTGCTCAAGTTCGACATCTTCCTCGTGATCACGGGCGCCGTGCTCGCGGCCCTCGCGAACACCGCGGCCGCCCTGGGCTCCAAGAAGACCACGGACATGCAGAACGTCGGCCTGTTCATCTGGTCCGGGTTCCTGATCGCGTTCGCCGCGGCGGTCGTCGCCTTCTTCTGAGACCGCCCGTCCCCCTTTCCGGGACCCCCAAGCCTGTTCATCCCGTGAGCTCGCGGAGCGCCCGAGCGAACTCGGGGGCGACGCTCACCTTCGTGTGGGGCGAGACGATCGTGTCCGTGGCCACGATTTCGTCGCACACCTTGAGGTTCTCCTCCGCCCGGCCGACGAACAGGCCGTGGACGCAGGTGGCGAGGACACGGGCCGCGCCCTGGGCCTTGAGCTCCCGGGTCGCGGTCGCGATGGTCCCGCCCGTGGAGATCACGTCGTCCACGATGGCCACGGACTTGCCCTTCACCTTGAGCTCCTTGGGCGTCACCCGGACCGTGTAGGAGTCCAGGCGCTCCTTGTCCAGGTGGTCGTACGGCGTCCCGGCGATCGCCGCGGCCTCCTTGGCCAGCCGCACCGCGCCGTCGTCCGGGGCCAGGAGCAGGTCCACGCCTACGGACTTGAGGTAGCGCCCCAACGCGGGGACGCCGCTGACCTCGCGCGCGCGGATCGGGAACAGGGACAGGATGTCCGGGTTGTGGATCGTCATCGTGAGCATCTCGTCCGCGTCGAGGGCGATGTGCTTCGCCATGGTCTTCGCGCTCACCGCCTCGCCCTCGGCGAAGCGCTTGTCCTGCCGCCCGTACCCGAAGTAGGGGATGACCGCGGTCAGGCGGCTCGCCCCCGCGTCGCGGATCGCGTCCGCGAGGAGGAAGTACTCCACGACCATGGGGTCGGGATGGGTCGTCTGGACCAGGACGACGTGCTCGCCTGCCACGGAGGCGAGCAGGCGCACGTACCGCTCCGCGTCCGGGAAACCGCCGGGATGCTTCTCGAAGCTCGCGTCCACGAAGGGCACCGCGAGCTCGCGCGCCAAGGCGCGGGCGAGGGGCAGGGAGGCCGAGCCGCCGACGACCTTCACGCGGGCACCGCGCGACGGATTCGCTGCGGCGTATTTGAAGTGTCGGACGCGTGACGCGACCGATAATGGCCTCCGAGTGTTCTTATACGCTCGAGGCGGGTCGGCGAGGGAGAGGGCCATGGGCCTCGAGGCGTGGGCCGCGACGATGGCACGTCACCGCCGAGCCTTGGGCCTCGTCGCCCTGCTCGTCGCCTTCACGGGCGTCAGCATGGTCCTGAACCCGACCCACGCGACGGACCTGATCGGCGTGGGCGTCGTCGTCCTCGTCGCGGGGGCGGCCCTCTTCGCCCTCCTGCTGTGGCCCGCGGCCGCGGAACCCGCGGTCGTCCCGCAGGCCAGCCTGGGTGCCCGCCTGATCCGAGTCCTGACGTGGGACGGCCGCCTCGTGCGGCTCTTCCCCGCGTTCGGGGTCGCCCTGGTCGTCGCGGACCTCGGGTACAACTTCCTGCTCTCCGCGTCCCCGGACCTCCTGACCGAGGACATCCTCGTCCTGCTGTCTGCGGCGGCGCTCCTCGGCTACGGCCTCGTCCCCTCGCGGTACGGGCGGGAGCGGGATTTCGTCCTCCTGTTCTTCCTCTTCCTCGATCTGCTCCTCGTCGCGCCCCTGCTCGCCGCGCGCCTCGTGACGCACAACGCGGACGCGTCCGTGGACGTGTACTCGTGGACCGCGCTGGCCCCGGAGCTCGGCGCCCTCCTGTCCGGGCTCGGCGTCGCGAACTCGGTCCATGCGGTCCCCGGCTTCACCGCCCCGGGCCTGACGTTCACCCCGGTCCAGATGGCCGCGCCCGTGACCCTCGTGATCTCCACCGCGTGCTCGGGCATCTACTCGTTCGGGATCTTCGCGGCCGCGTACGTGGCCTTCCTGACGACGGAGTACGCCCACCCTTCCCGACGGCTCTGGCTCCTCCTGGGGTTGGGTTTCGCGGCCTCCTACGTGGCCAACCTGCTGCGCATGCTGATCATCGTCCTCGTCGGGTACTACGCGGACACGGCCCAGTCGGACCTCCAGAACCTCCTCCTGGCCCACTCCTACGCCGGTTGGATCCTGTTCCTGGCGTGGCTCGCGCTGTTCTGGGGTCTCCTGTTCAAGTTCCTCCCGATCGAGACGCAGGAGACGCCGGTGCCGTCCGCATCGCCCCCACCTGCGCCGGAACCCCGGAAGGGAGGCTGCGCGGTCTGCGGCGAGCCCCTGAGCCCCGCGATCCCCGCCGCGCGCTGCGACTGCGGCGCGTTCTACCACCGCGCCTGCCTCGCCGCCGCGGGCGAGTGCCCCGCGTGCCATCGGAAGGCGACGGTCCTCCGCACGGGCGTGGCGGACGGAAATTGAACGGACCTTCAGATCCCGAGGATCTCGGACAGCTCGCGGCTCAGGCGCTCCACCTCGATCCGGACGAGCCCGAGGTTCGCGAAGCCCTCGAGGACGACGATCACGGAGAGCTGGGCGCTCGCGACGTTGGACACGAAGACCGTGGAGTCGGGCCCGACCATGACGACCTCGTTGGGGCCCTCCAGGGCGAGGTTCTGGTACACGCGCTGGGACGACTGGATCGCCATGGTCGCCATCGCGGTCACCGTGAGGACGTTGGCGCGCGTGGCGAAGGACGAGGACACGGGCAGGCCGCTCTTGTCCGCGATGGCCACGCCGCGCACCCCGTCCACGCGGGACTGGAAGGCCGAGAGGAGGGCCTGGAGCTTCTCCGCCGGACCTTCCGCGGGAGGCTCCGCGGTCTTGGCGAGTCGCAGTGCGGTGGGAGGCATGGCGAGCGTCCTGATTCCGGGCTTCCCCGGTCTCTGTCGGGGACTCTTTGCCCCTCCCGAGCTAAGAAGGGGGCAGTTAAGAAAAACCGACAGTGACCCGAAGTCGGGTCTCCGAGGCGTAGACTTCGGAAGCCCTCGCGGCACGCCGCGACTCCCGCCCCACGAGGCTCGCGCTCCCTGGAACCTTTAAGGCCGCGGGGTCGTTCGGGGCCGCAGTGTTCCGCCAGCGCACGACGGAGAACATCGTGATCAACGTCGGGCTGGGGTGGTTCAGCCGCATCCTGGGCGTGATCACGAAGGTCGTCCTGGCGCGCCTCCTCTTCCCTTCGGACTTCGCGATCTTCGCGATCGCGACGGGCCTCATCGGATTTGTCGGGACGTTCGGCGCGTTCGGCTTGGACTATGCGATCATCCAAAAGGGTCAGGCGGCGACGGACGAGGACTACAACGTCGGCATGACGCTTCGTCTCGCGATTGCGGTCGCCCTGTTCGCGGTCTCCGTCTTCGTTGCCGGCCCTTGGGCTTCTCTGTTTCCGAAATTCAGCGGGCTCGCGGTGACGAGCACGACGCAGATCGTCGCGCTCATCTATCTCGTCACCCCCTGGTCGTTCGTACCCACGACCCGCCTGACCCAGGAGCTCCGCTACCGCACCCTCGCGATTCCAAACCTTGCGGGCCAGATTGCAAACGCCGTGATTTCCATCGGTCTGGCCGTCGCAGGGTTCAGCGTCTGGTCCCTCGTCTATGCACTCCTCTTGTCCCAAGTCATCTCAACCGTAGGTTACGTGGCTGTGCGAGGCGGCCGATTCCGGCTCGCACTTCGAGGGGCCGTTGCCCGTCCCCTGGTGGCCTACTCCCGGCATCTCATCGTGGCCTCCCTCCTCGCGTTCCTAATCACGAACATCGACAACTTTGCCGTGGGCCGGCTGCTGGGACCCGACGCGCTCGGGTACTACGCGGTCGCATACGGGTTCGGTTACCTGCCGGTTTCCCTCATTTCAACACCCGCCGGAGGCGCCCTCTTCCCATCCCTCACTCGGATTCAAACGAGAGTCGAGGCGTTGCGAGACGCCTACCTCGAGAGTTTCTCCTACGCCGCAGTACTGATCCTGCCCGCGGGGGTCGGGCTCTCCGTGATGGCCTCGGAGATCGTACATATTCTTCTCGGGCCGACGTGGGTTGCTGCGACGGTTCCCTTGGTCGTCCTGGGCTTCTACGGGATTGGTCGAGCCCTCGTCGACTTCAGCTCGTCCCTCTTCGCGGCGAACGGCACGCCGCGGATTATCGCGCGCCAGAACTTCTTCATCTTGATTCTCTCGCTTATTCCCTTGTGGCCCCTAACCGTGTACTACAGCATCTCGGGGACCGCCCTCTCGATGACGGTCCCAGTCCTGATCGTCGCGGTCGTGTCCCTCGCGCAGTCGGCCAAGACGGTCGGGGCGAGGTTCCATGACTTCGCGGTGAGGCTCAAAGGGCCGATCGCCGCGACAACGGGGATGGGAGCCTTCCTAGTCGCCCTTCGCCTGGGGCTGTACGCGGTCCTACCATCTCGCCTGGCGATCCCGATTCTCAGTAGTAACGCAAGCGTGGTGACAATCGTCCTCCTCCTGGGAGTCCCCCTAGGGATGGTAATGTACTTCCTGTTGCTGAGACTCATTGACCGCGATGCGTACGAAGGCCTCATGCGGCACCTCCGGATGGTTCTTCGACATGGCACCCGTGCTCAAGCTCGATGACTGGGCGAGGCGTGGACTGGCTGTGTGAGATCACGGTCACTCTGAGGAGAATGGCAGCCAAGCTTCATGCCTAGGATTCAAGGAACTAAATCGGTCCGGCCGCCAACGGTGCACTTCCTTGAGATGCTTATCATGTG
>DASQGG010000088.1 GCA_035632695.1 Thermoplasmata archaeon | reverse complement strand
GGTCCTCCGCCGGAATCGTCACGTTGTCGTGGCCGACGATGAAGGACCGGATGTCCTCAAGAGTCCTCGCCGCATCCTCGATCAGGGTTTCCGCCGTCGGATGGTCCGAGGAGATGTCTCGCATGACCGCGGCGGGATCCTTGCTCGGATCGACCGCTCGGGCGGCCTCTGTGAAGGCGCTGCGATTCGCCCCCAGGTCCGCCGTACCCACCTCGAGGAGGCGTTCGATCGAGAGCCTAGACAGGTGCTCCGCCCACAGCATGCGTTCGTACTTCCTGCGACCCAGGGCGAACGTCTTCCGAATGCGCGGCTTGTACTTCGCCTGCAATTCCTGGTGGAATCCCTCGAGCGCCGCGGTGGCGACGGCGTTCGTGCGTTCCAAGCGGCGACGGGTTGCGGGCGGCACCTTCTCGAAGAAAGGGGGCAGCTCCTCCCGGTAGGAATCGATGATCCCCGACACGACCATCTCGCCCATCTCGTACTGGGTTTCCGCGAGTTGGCGAGTCGTGATCCGCCGCACGACATCCAGATAGGTAGGGACTTGGGCCTGGAGCTTCTCGGCGGACCGGAGGCGCGCGTCGAGCGGCGCGTACTCCTTCAGGAGGTAGTTGACGAGGTTCAGGGCTCCCACCGTGGCGAGGGGGCTCTCTCGCGGCTCCCGGGAACCCGCCAGCATGAACTGCTCCACGAGGAGCTTGCTGCGAAGGATGCCGAGCTCGAGACGAAGGTCGGGTGACAGCTCGTCCACATCGCCGACGGCGACGAGGGAGTTCAGGTCGCGGCGTATCCGCGCAAGGCGGCGCTGCATGGAGACGGGCCGCAGGTCCATGACCCGTCCGCCGTAGCGGTGGAGGCCATAGAATACCGCCTCGGTTGGGTTCGCCTCCCAGTAAGCCGTCAGGATTCCTTTGGCGAGCTTGGAAAAGGCCGACTTCGATGCGCGGCTTGCCGTCGACATCCCCCCAAGGCGGATGGACGCGCGTACGGATAAGCTTCCCGCAGCACCCGGCGCTGCGGTGCGCATGCAGGCGCCCGACACGAGAACCTATATAACAGCCGACCTGATTCGCCGCCGGAGAGAAGGGACTTGGCCATGGCCGCGAAGAAGGCCGCGGGCAAGGGGGATGACTGGTTCTCCTCCCTCGACGCGGAACTCGAGAAGAAGACGAAGGAGATCATCGAGGACGTGGGGGAGCAGACCGAGGTCCGCCTCGAGCTGAACCGGACGCTGATCGAGGATTTCTGGAAGGTCTGGAAGCGGTTCAACAAGATCAACGTCCACTTCACCATGGAGCCCTCGTACAGCAACTGGGGCGTGTTCTCCGAGACGTTCCCCGAGGGGGACTGGAAATGGCGGCCCGGGTTCAACCCGGCCGCGGTCCAATCCGTCCAGCTCCTGGATCGGTCCATGGACGAGGGCCGCGTCGGGGACGCGGTCAAGGTGAACTACGTCGAAGTCGACGGGAAGATCCACCTCAAGATGACGTTCGAGTACTCGGAGGGCGAGCACTACTACAAGTACAGCGGGTGGAAGCGGATTTGGACGATCCATACCCTGTACAACGCGGCGATCGACCGCGCGAGCCTCGACGATCTGCACAAGATCCTCGCGGACCTCGTCAAGGTGTGGTACGAGAGCCACCTGCGACGGAACCGGGACGTCCTGATCAAGTACCTCAAGCAGACCTACGAGAAGGTCGAGACGTTCAATCAGTAGCCGGCCCGGTTGAGAACAACTATCGTGCCTGATACCCAGTACACAGGCTATATCCTGGGCGCGCCCGCATCGCATCCGTCGTGGACACCCTTCTCCCGACCGCGCTCCTCTTCCTGTTCCTCGCGACGTTCGCCTTCACCTCGGTCGACTGGCATCTGCGGAAGAAGAAGCTGGGCGGAGCTATCGCCCTAAGCTGGGACTGTCCCCACTGCGGCCTGGTCAATGAGGCGGAACGCTCGGTCTGTTGGGACTGCGGCGCGGCGATCTCTGCGAACCGGTTCCTCCCCCAGATGGGCCCCGCGGCGGCGGACACCTGGCGCTGCGGCCGGTGCGGCGCGTGGAACGGCGCGAGCCGCCGCACGTGCTGGTCCTGCTCCAACGCGCCCACGAAGCAGCCGAAGCGGCAGGCCTAGGCCGGGACTCAGAGCACCCCGCGGTACATCCCGCCGTCCACCTGGATCACGTTCCCCGTGACGTAGGACGCGCGGTCCGAGAGGAGGAACGCCACGAAGTCCGCGATCTCCTCGGGTTTGCCGAAGCGGCCCATGGGGATCGCGCGCGCCTCCTCCTTCCCGATCTCCTCGACCGATCGCCCTTCCCGATCCGCGCGGACCCGGTGCAGCTCGATCAGGCGGTCCGTCCCGACCAAACCGGGCGCAATGGCATTGACCCGGATCCGGTCCGCGGCCAGCTCGCGGGACAGGGTCTTCACCAGGCCCACGACCGCAGCGCGCATCGCGTTGGACAGGAGGAGGTTGTCGAGCGGCTGCTTCACGCTGATCGAGGTGATGGCGACAATGGAGCCGCCGCCCCGGAGGCGCATCGCGGGCACGGACGCGCGGACCAGACGGACCGCGCTCATCAGGGTCAGGTCGTACGCCTTGGTCCACTGGTCCTCGGTCAGGGACTCGAACCGGCCCGTGGGGGGCCCGCCCGCGTTGACGACGAGTAGGTCGACCCCTCCGAACGCCGCGCGCGCCTTGTCCACGAACGCCATCGCGTCCCCGAGCTTGGAGACGTCCGCGGGCACCGGGAGCACCTCGGCGCCGGTCTCCTCGTGGATCCTCCGTGCCGTCTCCATGAGAGGACCCGCGGTCCGCGCACAGACCGCGACCTGACATCCTTCGCGCGCGAGATTCGCGGCGATCGCCCGTCCCATCCCCTGGCTCGCCGCGGCAACGAGGGCCACCTTGCCCTTCAGCCCAAGGTCCATGGACGTCGCACCGCCGCGGGGTTCTATGAACCTTCGTTCGGTCCCGGGCCTAGGCGGGCGGGCCGAGCTTCAGGAAGCTCCGGATCTCCCCGACGGGCTGGTACCCCAGGGTCGTGTACATGTCCCGGGGGGAGTCAAAGGGGTCCGTGAGAAGCACGCTGTACTCGCACCCCGCCGCCAGGGCGCGCTTGGAGATGTCGAAGACCAGGGTCCGGGCGACCCCGCGGTTCCGGAACTCGGGCATCGTGGCCACGTCGCCGATGTATGCGATCCGCCCACGCGGCCAGAGGGAGGTCGTACCCGCCGGGGTCTCGTGCACGTAGGCCACGTAATCGCGCTCGCCGAGGAGGGCCGCATGGTCGCGGGCGATCGCGAAGAGCTGGCCGGACGCCTCCCGGTCGTACTCGAGTCCGGTGAACACGCGCATCCGGAGACGTCGGTAGTCGTCTTCGGAGGCCTCCTTCCCCACCTCGCGGATCGCCACCTCGGGGTTCGTGATGCAGGCGGGGAGCCCGACCCGGGCCATCGCGAGTTCCGCGAGCGGACGGAAGCCGCGGGCAGCGAACACCTCCTGGTTCTCGAATGCGGACTGGGCGTCCTGGAACACGACGTTCCGGTGGCGCACCGCGGTGCCCGCGAACGCGTCATCCAGATCGTCCAGGATCTCGCCGACTCCCCCCGGCGGCATGCGCTCCACCCACGCCAGGTTGGCCAGGTGGATCCGCGGGAAGCGATCGTTTCGGATCGTGGCCCCGTAGGGCGTCCTGCGAACCGTGGCACCGGTCTCGGCCCACGTCCTCTCGAAATCCAGGCAGGCCCGAAGCAGCTCCGCGGTGTCCACGTCTCCGACGAAGGGGAGGGCCGAGATGAAGCTTTGCGGTCGGCCCTAGAAGCCGACGAAGAGGTCCAGCAGGATGCCGATGGCAATGAAGACGATCGCAACCGCGATCCAGAACTTCGCGTCCGGGCTGAGCTTCATGCAATCCACCGCCGCGCAGACCGCCCGGGGCTAATAGGATTTCGCGCCGCCGGCGCGGCACTTTCACCCACCCCGCCGAGACCCTTTATACCGCCGCAGCCTACCCAAAAACCGAGGCGAGAAATCGACACGCCTCGGGAACGTGATTCTACGAGAGAAGAACTGGCGCCCCATGTTCAGGACATCACCCGGGCGCTTGGCGGAAAAGTGAGCGAGTCGGAGATCGAGAAGGAGTTGTCCAGCTACCTGAACGTGTACCGCGTCTCCTTGGACACGGCGAAGCGGTCCATCGTGAAGAAGCATGGCGGGAACCCCTCCGGCCTGGCGGTCGGCATCAGCAAGACGATCCGCGAGCTCGTGCCGGGGGAGCAGTCCGTGAACCTCCTGGCCCGGATCGTGGCCGTGAACGAGAAGGACGTGACCGTGGAGAGCGGCACGAAACGGATCCTGTACGGCATCCTGGGCGACCCCTCGGCGACGATCCCCTTCACGGCCTGGGAGCCCCTGAACCTCACCCTGGCGAAGGGCGACGTGGTCCGGATCGGGAACGCGTACACGAAGGAGTACCGCGGCCAGGTCCAGGTCAACTTCGGCGTCCGCACGACCGTCTCCAAGGAGAAACCGGACGCCCTGCCGGAGTACAAGCCCGCTTCCGGCGGTGGCCTGCCCTACACGAGCAAGCCCACGGAGATGAAGGTCGTCGACCTGCGCCAGGGCGCGTCCAACGTGGCCGTGACCGCACGGATCCTGTCCGTGGAGGCCCGCGAGGTCGACGTGGATGGCGCGAAGAAGTCCGTGTATAGCGGCGTGCTCGCCGACGCGACGGGCAAGAGCCAGTTCAGCGCCTGGAAGGACTTCGGCCTGAAGGAGAACGACGTCCTGCGCATCGAAGGCGCCTACGTGAAGTCCTGGCGGGGCATCCCCCAGGTCAGCTTCGACGACCGCGCCTCCGTCGCCAAGCTCAAGGACGACGCCCTTCCCGCGGCGGACCAGGTGGGCGAGAGCCCGCGGATGTGGATCGAGGACCTCGCGGAGCGCGGGGGCGGTGTCGACGTGACCGTCCGCGGCATCCTGATCGACCTGCGCGAGGGCTCCGGCCTCGTGTACCGCTGCCCCGAGTGCAACCGCGTCCTGCGGAAGAACGCGTGCCGCATCCACGGCGAGGTCAAGGGCAACGCGGACCTGCGCGTGAAGGCCGTCCTGGACGACGGCAGCGGCGCCCTGACCGCCGTCTTCAACCGCGAGCTCACGGAGGCCCTTCTGGACAAGACCATGGACGCGGCGATCGCCCAGGCCAAGGAGGCCATGTCCGTGGACGTCGTCCGGGACGAGCTCTCGGACCTCCTCGTCGCCCAGCCCATCGAGGCCCGCGGGAACGTCACCTCGGACGACTACGGGCTCATGATGATCGTGGACTCGGCCAAGCTCCTCCGCGTGGACGTGCAGACGGAGGCGCGTGAGATGCTCGAGCAGATGGAGGGACCCGCATGATGCGAGAGGTCGCCTGGCGGCTCTTCGCCGGCGAGTACAACGACGCGAACCTCGAGGTCGAGGGCACGGGCGAACGCGCTCCGTCCTACGTGGTCACGCCCCTGGGCGCCAAGGTGAACCGCATCTTCGTCGTGGGCGTGATCACGGACATCGAGAACGTGGGGACGGACATGCAGCCCATGTGGCGCGCCCGGGTATCCGACCCCACGGGGACGTTCCACGTGTACGCGGGCCAGTACCAGCCTGAGGCCGCCGCGGCCCTGTCCAAGCTCAAACCGCCCGTCTTCGGCGCCATCGTGGGCAAGAGCCGCGTCTACCAGCCCGATTCCGGCGGCACGTACACGTCGATCCGGCCCGAGGTGATCAAGGCGGTCGACGAGCGCGTGCGGGACTTCTGGATCCTCGAGGCCTGCCGCTCCATGCGGAAGCGCCTCGACGCCATGTCGGAGGCCCAGAAGATGGAGCCCCTCACGAAGGAGGGGTTGACCCAGATCGGCGTGAAGCAGGCCCTCGCGGAGGGCATCGTCCAGGCCGCGGGCCACTACGGCAAGGCGGACCTGGCGCGGTACACCGCGATGCTCGCGGAGGCCCTGCGCTACCTCCTACCGGAGTACCGCGAGGGGCGGCCCCCCGAGGCCGAGCCCACGGCGGCGGAGCCCGGGGCCAAGCCCGAAGCCAAGGAGCCCGAGGAGCCCAACGCGGACGAGGACCGGGTCCTCGAGGTGATCACGGCCCTCGACAAGGACGGCAAGGGGGCCCCATGGGAGGGCATCCTGGATGCCGCCGGCAAGGCCGGGGTCGCCAAGGACAAGCTCGAGGAGTCGATCAACAGCCTGCTCGATAAGGGCCTGATCTACGAGCCCATCCTGGGGCGCATGAAGAAGATCTAGGAGGCGCCGTGCGGACCCCGGCGGCAAGGATTCATGCGCCCGCAAGGCATGAGGCCTTGCCGCATGGAGAACCGGGGAGTCGTGGCGGACCCCACATCAGCCGCAGGGCCACCGCATACGGCTGCGGATCTGGAGCTGGCGCACTGGCGCCGGGCACTCACGATCCTGGCGGGCCTATGTGCGGCCTCCTTCGTCCTCTGGCTCGTCGTTGTCTTCGCCGGTCCACTGGGACCGCTCACGGGAGACGCCGCCACGGCCCTCCTGAGTTCCGTGGTCCTGGCCTGGGTCGTCGTCGACCTCGTCGTCAGGAGCCTGTCCCGCCGAGACATGGCCCGGAGCTGAGCGCACAGCTCACTTCGGGGGCTCCCGCCCCTCCGCGATCGCCTTGATCCGCTGCAGAGCGTGCTCGACGCCTTCCGCGGCGTGCGTCGTGAAGGGCCGGGTGCCGAGCTTCAGGAGGCCCGTCAGGGTGACCTCGTACACGGCGGAGAGCTCCGTGGTGCCATCCCCCCGCGGCGTCACGGACACGGTCTTCGTCCCCCTCATGGGACCCTCGAGGAGCTCGTGGACGACGCGGACGGGCGGTTCCAGCGTCACGCGCTCCCGTTCCGTCCGGTCCCGGAAGGCGAGCGTGACCTCCCGCTCGACCACGTTGCCGCTGGACGCGAGCGTCCGCACGGCCTTCGTGCCCTTCCAGATCTCGGGCTCGCGGTCCAGGGCCGAGGCCAGGGACCAGACCGTCTGCGGGTCGGCAGCGATCGTCACGGACTTCTCGATGCGCGCCATGCCGGTGCGACACCGCGCTGGGCCATAAACCCCGCGCTCAGTACGTCAGGGTGGCCTTGCAGGACCAGCACTTGTGGGCGGACGTCCCCACGCGAGCCCCGCAGTTCGCGCAACGGCGGACCCCGGGCTGCACCCGCTGGGCGCGCTCGAGGCGGTGCACGCCGAGCTTGCTCATCACGAAGCCGCCGGCCCCCGCGCCTAGGGCGAGGCCCAGGGCGACGATCTCCTGGTAGGAATTGAACCACCAGAGGAGCTCGGCCACGTACAATCCGAGGAAGCCGCCGAGGTAGCAGCCCACGAAGCCCAGGGAACCCAGGAACGTCCGGCGCGCCGCGATGGCCCCGACCGCGAAGAGGCCGAAGCCCAGGAAGAAGAGACGGAACTCCAAGTAGGGGACGTACGTGGACACGAAGTATCCCGCCAGCGCGGAACCGAGGAAGGACACGAAGATGGCTAGCACGAATCCCGTCAGGGGGTTGCGGTAGGGAACCGAGGCCATGGAAGAACCCCGCCGGGGCGCCAACCCCGGGTGCCCTTCAAGTAGCTACCGCCGTCGCTATCACGCCGTGATAATGAGGAAAGGTCAGGCCATCATCTGGAGAATGGCCTCGACGGCAGCGAGGGAGGCGCGGATTGCCACCCGGTCCGGGGCATCCGGGCATCGGTCCAGGTAGAAGCGCAGGTCCCCGCGCGCCTCCGCGAACCGGTTCATCCGGTACGCCAGGAGGCCGCGATCCCGGTGGTCCACGGCGCTCTCCGGATTCAGGTACAGCATCTTCTCGATCACGGGCCAGGCGCGGTCCGGGCGGTCCAGGGTGAGGTAATTCCGCTTCAGGTTGTTCAGCATCCGCGCCAGGAGCTGCCGCTTCCGGACGGGGCTCAGGGACTCCTCGGAGAAGGGGACGCTGTCCCCGTACACGCCCTGGACGAGACGCTCGCAGTCCTCGGCGTCCAGCGGCTGCCCGCCATGGAAGGGGTCCAGGAGCGCGGACGACGTGTCCCTTCGGGCCTCCACGATGAAGTGCCCGGGCAGCCCGATACCGACGACCGTGAGGCCGATGCGCCGCGCGACCTCGATGTAGACCGCGCTCAGCGTGATCGGGATGCCGAGGCGTCGGTCCAGCACCTCGTTCAGGTACGAGTTGCGCGGGTCGAAGTAGTCCTCCGTGTTCCCCCGGAACCCGAGCTCGCCGAACAGATGCCCGTTGAGCGCCTGGACCATCTCCCACAGCGAGCTGTCCTCCCCCAGGCGTTCCCGGAGCGGCGTCGCCATCTCGTCGAGCCGGCGCAGGTAGCCCGGGATGTCGAGGCCGGGGTACGCGTCCTCCGCGATGAGCAGGGCCGCCTCCCCGAGGTCGATCCCCGACTCCGGTTGGTCCACCACGCGGGCGAACCGCGTGATGTTTGACAAAGAAGCGGTCGTCTCCATCCGGGCCCGGGCTTCCTAGGGCAGCCGCGGTCATAAGGTTTCACGGATTCCGGATGCGGTCACGACGCGTCCTCACGCGCGCCCGCGCGCGCCAGGCCGTGCGTGCGGAGACCCCGCCGCGGCGTGCCCTCGGAGCCGCGGACGTAGGTACGCACCCGCACGGCGCTCGCGCTCCGCGCGTTTTACAAAAAGCCTTTATCTCGACGATTCGCTCTGCGACCTTCGAGTGGGATGGCTCTAACGGAAGACGAAGCTTGGACGAGCTCGAGCGCTCTCCCGGCCGAAGGGACGAGGGACGAGCCCATCGTAATCCGGAAGGTGCCCACGGGCATCGCGGACCTCGACAGCATCGTGGACGGCGGCTTCCCCAGCGGCTCTACGGTCCTCCTCAAGGGGGACATCGGCGCGGGCATGCAGGAGTTCGCGTACACGGCGGCCTCCAAGATCGCGATCGTGAACGAGCGTCCGGGTGCCTGGCACTACTACCTCGGGGACCACTGTGACACGTCCGACCTTCCGTCCAAGATCGCGTACGTGACCTTCTCGCGGTCGCGCGAGACGGTCCTCACGGAACTCGCGACGTCCTTCAACTCGGAGTACTTCTACGCGTTCCGCGACCGGACCATCTTCAAGGACTTCTCCTCCACGTACTACCGGCACTCCGTCGTTCCGCAGACGTGGACCCACCAGGACGCGTTCGACCTGCCCTCGACGAACATCCTGGAGGAACTCGTCACGTTCCTGGAGGAGGAGGGGCAGGGCTCCATGGTCGTCATCGACTCGATCACGGACCTCGCCGTCTCCGACGCGGTGGAAATGCGGGACCTCGTGACCACGGTCAAGGGCCTCCAGCGTGCGGCGAAGAAGTGGGACGGCCTCGTGTACCTCCTGCTGACGAACGGGATCCTGGAGCCGCGGTACGAGCAGATGCTCATGGACTCCACGGACGGCTGCCTCGTGTTCGAGTGGAAGACGTCCCAGCGGTCGTCCACGCGCCAACGGTACATGTACCTGGAGAAGTTCATTGGCGTGCTGCCCCACCTGCCGCGGGACAAGATCGCGCGGTTCCCTACGATGATCTCGGCCAACCAGGGACTCGTGGTCGTCTACATGGAGCGCATCTCGTGAGGTGATCGGTTGAGCGAGGTGGAAGCTGCAGCCCCGAAGGACTCGGACGCGGCGCCGACGGCGGATCTCGTGCTCACGGGCATCGACGGCCTGGACGAGATGCTGGGCGGCGGGGTGCCGCGAGGGCATATCATCACGGTCATGGGGTCCTTCGGCACGGGCAAGACCACGTTCGGGATGCAGTTCCTCATGCAGGGGCTGATCAACGGGGAGAAGGGGATCTTCATCTCCCTGGAGGAGGACGTGGAGTCGATCACCGCGAACGCGGCGTCCTTCGGCTGGGACCTGCGTCCCCACTTGAAGGAGAAGAAGCTCGCCGTGATCAAGCTCGAGCCTGCCGATGCCAAGGCGACCGTCACCCGCGTGAAGTCGGAGCTCCCGGAGTTCATCAAGAAGTTCAACGCCACGCGGGTCGTCGTGGACTCGGTCAGCCTGCTGAACATGCTGTTCGCGGATGACGGGGAGCGACGGGCGCGTCTGTTCGGGCTGTGCCAGCAGCTCAAGACGACCGGGGCCACGTGCATCTTCACCGCAGAGGTCAAGGACGACAACCCCCGGAGCAGCCGGGACGGGCTCGTCGAGTACGTTTCGGACGGCGTGATTGGCCTCCGGTTCAACGAGCGCGAGAACGGGGAGGTCCAGCTCGTGCTCCAGATCATGAAGATGCGGCGCCTGCAGCACCCTCGGGCCATCAAGCCGTACAGCATCACGGACCAGGGCCTGGAGGTCCACGGGGACATGGAGGTCTTCTGACCTCCCGCGGTTGCGAGATTTCGTCTTCCCGAAACGCGGACGGCCCGGGCGGCCCGGAGACCATTTATAGGACCGGCTGCCTCAGGGGACCCGGGCCTTCTCGTGAAACTCGTTGCATTTGACCTCGAAAACACATTGATTTTCAACGAATTTCTGCCGGAACTTGCCTCTTTGCTAGGCAGGGAGGACGAGGTCGCGGAGATCACGCGCGCGGGCATCGACGGCCGGATCGACTGGGAGGACGGGTTCCGCCGGCGGGCCGCCCTCCTGCGCGGCCTGACCCAAGCCCAGGTGCTCAGGGCCGCGCGCCACCTGCGGCCGGTGCCTGGCGCGCAGGAGTTCGTCCACTGGCTGCGCGGCCAGGGGAGCAAGGTGGCCATCGTCACGGGCGGCCCACGGGAGGTCGCCGAGGCCGCCATGGTCCTGTTCGAGGCGGATGCGATCTTCAGCAACGAGTTCGTCTTCGAGGCGGGATCGTTCACGGGGGACGTCCGAGTCCACGTGAGCCCCGGATTGAAGGGCGACATCGTCCGCGGGCTCGCGGCCCGATGGGGCATCGGCAAGGAGGACATCCTCGCCTTCGGCGACGGGCTCATGGACGCCCCTCTCCTGGCCGAGGCCGCCGTGCGGATCGGAATCAACTCGAACGGGAAGCTCCGGGACCACGTGGACTTCGAGCCCCGCGACTACGTGGATGCACGGGAGTGGCTCGTCGAGAAAGGTGCCTTGCACGGAACGAAAGGGGACAAAAAGGACTAAGTACGCTTCGCGCCAACCACGGTCCTGCATGCGGGTGGGCATCCTCCTGTACGACGGCGTCGAGGAGCTCGACGTGGTGGGCGTGTACGAGGTCCTCGCCAAGGCGAAGCAGCTCCACCCCCAGCTCGACCTCACCGTGCGGACGCGGGCCCGGAAGGAGACAATCACCGCGGCCCTGGGCATGAAGATGCTGGCCCATGAGGTCCGCGCGGATTTCGACGACCTGGACCTCCTCGTTATCCCGGGCGGCCCGGGACGCGAGGAGGTGGTAAAGGATCTCGGCCTCCTGGACGAAATCCTGGCCTTCGGCACGGAGAAGCCCATCGCGAGCGTCTGTACCGGCGCGGTGATCCTGAAAGAGGCGGGTCTCCTCGCGGGACGCAAGGTCACGACCCACCACAACGCGCGGGACGAGCTGCGAGACGTCGCCACAGTCGTCGAGGACCGCGTCGTGGAGGACGACCTGGTCACGACGGCCGGTGGCGTGTCGGCGTCGATCGACCTCGGACTTCACCTCCTGAAGAAGTATTTCGATGGTGAGCTGGCGGATGAGGTCGCCGCCCGCATCGAGTACGTTCCACCGAAGCTTGCATGAGGACCGAGCTGCTCTCGATCCGATGAGAAGTGCGGGGCATCGCGCGCGACTGATGCCTACGGGTCGAGCGGCGCCAGCGCCTGGTGGAATCCGCTTGCTCCTAGACCGAAGGGCTAAGCAAGCAGAGGCCCTTCGCGGGCTCGATGCGCTTCCTGGCAGACGCGGAGATCGGCCCTGACGGATCGACCCAGGTATTCGTCCGGCCGTTGGAGGGGTGCTACAGTCGAGCACCCACCTTGGATGAGGCCATGGGGAAGATCCCAGGAAAGGTGAAAGCCCACCTTGATTGGTTCAGCGCCCACGGGCAACGTGTCCCGCGGGAATGGCGCGAGGCGACCGTCGATCTGTGCGAGACAATCCAAGGGGACTGGCCCGTCAACCTCGGAGACAGTGTGGCGTTGTTCGGCTGTGACCGAGGGCCTATGACGGATGAGGAGATTGCCAGGGACCTAGCGTGGATGGCGTTCTCCTGGCGGGACTTCCTCGACCTGCGCAAGAACGTGCCCCGAGGGGCCTGGGGATACCAGCCTTGTGGCGCGCTCCGATCCCCGCGGCGGATCGTCATCCACAACGCTCTCGTCATGGTCTGGTACATCATGAAGCTCCGCGAGCCCACGGACCCGTCGTTCCACTGGCCTCGGGGGATGTCCATGTGGCAAGACGTGCGAGCCGCGGAACGAGGCGACCTCTCGGAAGCCCGACTGACGTCCCTCCGCGAGGCTTGCGTGTACCGCCTGGGACATCTTCGACCGTTGGAGAAGGCGGGTCGCGTGACCCATCACACACCCGGGGGGTGGACGGGGCGGACGGAGGCCGAGGATTGGACGGCTCGTAAGGTCTTCCGCCGATTCCTCTGGCACGAGCGGCTCCACATGCGGACGATCGAGAAGCTGGCCCGGGCGTATCGGTCCACGCGCTGACGCGGGCTGACCCAAACCCCTTTTATCCGGCCCCCTTTAGGGCCCCCCATGAAATTCCTTCGGAAGGGCAAGGTCAAGGAGGTCTACGAGGTCTCCGAGGACGAACTCGAGTTCGTCTTCACGGACCAGATCAGCGTCTTCGACAAGATCATCCCGAGCATGATCCCGAACAAGGGAGAGACCCTCTGCCGGACGTCCGCCCATTGGTTCCAGGTCGTGAAGGATCTCGGGATCCGCACGCACTTCCTCCGGCTCAGCGGACCGAACCGAATGCGCGTGAAGCGCGTCCAGGTGATTCCGGACTACGACCAGATCAGCCCGAAATCGAAGAACTTCCTGATCCCCCTCGAGGTCATCGCCCGATACTACGTCGCGGGGTCCATGCACGACCGGCTGAAGTCCGGCAGGGTCCGTCCCGAAGACGTGGGCTTCCCCAAGGGACACGTGCCCGCCTATGGAGAGCCCTTCCCGGAGCCGTTTGTCGAGGTGACGACCAAGCTCGAGAAGGTGGACCGCGAGCTCACGCGCCAGGAGGCCCTGGAGATCTCCAAGCTCTCGGAGCGCGAGTACGACGACCTGGTGTCCGCGGTCCTCAAGATCGACGCGAAGATCAACTCGGACGTGAAGGGGCGCGGTCTGATCCACGTGGACGGGAAGAAGGAGTTCGCGATGTACAGGGAACGGAAGCTCATGCTCGTGGACACGTTCGGCACCGCGGACGAGGACCGATGGTGGGACGCCGCCGCGTACCTGAAGGGCGAGCACGTCGAGCTAAGCAAGGAGTTCGTCCGGCAATACTATAGGAAGACCGGGTACCATCAGGCGCTCATGGACGCGCGGGCGGCGAAGAAGCCGGAGCCGGATATCCCCGCCCTGCCGGACGACGTCGTGCGGCAGGTGAGCGACCTCTACGTGAACCTGTTCGAGCGCCTGACGGGCGAGCGGTTCCGGTGACGTGGGACGCCATGGGAAAACACTTTTAGCGGCCGCGGGGATATCGAGCGCGTTCGGGGGCGCCTTCGTTGGAACAGATGGTCTACGTCGACGGCAAGTTCTACCCTCAGTCGGAAGCCAAGATCAGCGTCTTCGACCACGGCCTCCTGTACGGGGACGGAGTCTTCGAGGGGATCCGCGCGTACAACGGGCGGATCTTCAAGCTCGAGCAGCACGTCAACCGCCTGTTCAACAGCGCGAAGGCCATCGACCTCAAGATCCCGCACACGAAGGAGGAGATGGCGAACATCATCCTCGAGACCTGCCGCCGGAACGGCATGAAGGAAGGCTACCTCCGGCCCGTGATCACGCGCGGCCCGGGCGACCTGGGACTCGACCCGCGGAAGTGCAAGCGCGGCCCAAGCATCATCGTAATCGCTCAGCCCGGGATCGCCCTGCTCAGCAAGAGCGAGAAGGGGCTGCGGATGACGACGTCCTCCTACCGCCGCGTCCCGCCCCAGAGCCTGAGCCCGTCCATCAAGTCGCTGAACTACCTGAACAACATCATGGCGAAGGTGGAGGCGAACCAGTACGGGGCGGACGAGGCGCTGCTCCTCGACATCCACGGCTACGTCTCCGAGGCGAGCGCGGAGAACTTCTTCATCGTGAAGAACCACACGCTGACCACGCCGTGGTCGAGCACGAACCTGCCGGGCGTCACGCGCGAGACCGTCCTGGAGATCGCGCCTCAGCTGGGGTTCAAGGCGGAGGAACGGCTGTTCGCTCTCTACGACGTCTGGTCCGCGGACGAGGCGTTCCTCACGGGGACCGCGGCGGAGATCGGCCCCGTGGTCGAGCTCGACGGACGGCAGATCGGCGAAGGGAAGCCCGGGCCGGTGACGAAGGCCATCACGAAGGCGTTCCGCGATCTCGTCATGAGCACGGGCACGCCCATCTGAGCCGGAGCCGACCCCTCGCCTCCCCGTGCGCGAGGCAAACCTTAATCGGATGAGGGAGATGGGGCCGGCGGACCCGCCATGAAGTTCCTCGAGTACAAGGCGAAGGCGATCTTCGCGAAGTACGGCATCCCCGTGCCCCGCGGCATCGTCGCGTCCCGGCGGGAGGAGATCCACGATCCGCCGCTGCCGTGCATGGTGAAGGCCCAGGTCCTCATCGGCGGCCGAGGCAAGGCCGGCGGGATCAAGCCCGCCCGTTCGATCGAGGAAGCCCGCACCGTGGCCTCCCAGATCCTCGGCATGGACATCAAGGGCTACACGGTCAAGATGGTGTACCTCGAGGAGCTCCTAGACCTCGAGAAGGAGCTCTACCTCAGCTTCACGATCGATCGCTCCGCTCGCGAGCCGCTCCTGATCGCGAGCGCGATGGGCGGCATGGAGATCGAGGCCGTGCCGCACGAGCAGCTCTTCATGCAGCACATCCCCACCCTGATCGGGTTGCAGCCCTACGTCCTGCGGTCTCTGACGAAGCGGCTCGGGCTCGCCGACCACGTCGGCGACCAGATCGAGGACATCGCCCGCAAGGCGTACGATCTGTTCCGCAAGGAGGACGCGGAGCTCGTGGAGATCAACCCGCTCGTTGTCACGAAGGGCGGCCGGGTCGTCGCCGGGGACGCGAAGCTCATCGTGGACGACAACGCGGAGTACCGCCACCTGGAGTACGCGAAGCTGGACCAGGACCGCACGCCCCTCGAGGAGGAGGCCCACGAGAAGGGGATCACGTTCATCCAGCTCGACGGGGACATTGGGGTCATCGCGAACGGCGCAGGCCTGACGATGGCCACGCTCGACGTCCTGAACCTGAAGGGCGGGAAGGGTGGCACGTTCCTCGACCTCGGCGGCACGGACGACCCGGACAAGGTGGCCCAGGCCTTCGAGCTCCTGATCAAGGCGAAGCCGTCCGTGATCCTGCTGAACATCTTTGGCGGGATCACGAAGGCAGACACGGTCGCCCTCGGGGTGAAGCAGGCCCTCGAGGTCATGCACGCGAACGTGCCCGTCGTCGCGCGGATTAAGGGTGTGAACGAGGACAAGGCGAAGCAGATCCTCCACGACATCGGCATGCATCCGGCAGAGACCATGGAGGAGGCCGCGGAGCTCGCGGTCCAGGTCAAGCAGGGAGGCACGTGAGATGTCTGTCCTCCTGACGAAGCACTCCCGCGTCGTCGTCCAGGGGATCACGGGTCACCAGGGCCAGTTCCACACGCGCTCGATGCTCGACTTCGGCACGAAAGTCGTCGCAGGCACGTCGCCCGGGAAGGCGGGGACCAAGGTCGAAGGCGTGCCCGTCTACGAGAGCGTCCAGCAGGCCGTCGACAAGAAGCGCGCGAACGCTTCGATCATCTTCGTCCCCGCGCCGTACACGAAGGACGCGGCCATCGAGGCCATGGAGGCCGGCTTGAAGCTTGTGGTCATCATCACGGAGCGCATCCCGTTCCACGACACCCTCGAGTTCATCCCCTACGCGCGGACGAAGGGCGCCGTGGTCATCGGGCCGAACTGTCCGGGGATCATCACGCCCGGCGAGTCCAAGATGGGCATCATGCCGAGCCACATCTTCAAAGCGGGGGACTGCGGCGTGATTAGCCGCAGCGGCACCCTGACGTACGAGATCGTGAATGCGATGACCCAGGGAGGGTTCGGGCAGTCCACGTGCGTCGGGATCGGTGGCGACCCCATCATCGGCACGAACACCCACGAGGCGCTCGAGCTGTTCCAGAGGGACCGCAAGACGAAGCGGATCGTGGTCGTGGGAGAGATTGGCGGTACCGCGGAGGAGGAGGCTGCGGCGTACATCAAGAAGAACGTCACGAAG
>DASQGG010000087.1 GCA_035632695.1 Thermoplasmata archaeon | reverse complement strand
TCCGGGCGACCCGGGTCGCGCGCCTGAAGAAGTGAGCCTCAGCCCGGTGCCCCTCCCGCCGCGGTCTTCGTCGGCGGTGACATCCACATGACCACGGCGAGGACCAACGTGGCCGCGAAGGTCGCGGTGCCGATCGCGAGGTGAGCCGTGACGATCGCGGGGTTGAGGTCGGTCTGGACCGTGACCGCACCCAGGAGCACCTGGGCAACGAGGAGGGCCATCGTGGAGACGGAGAGGGAGAGGATCCGCCAATCCTTACGGAACCACATGAAGGCGAGGATCAGGGTGACGAGAATGAGGAGGGACGTGGTGAAGGCGATCACGCGGTGGGTGAACTCGACCGCAACGCCCGGCTGGCTCAGGTCCGGGACGATGCCACCGGGGCACAGCGGCCAGCTCTCGCCACAGGCGAAGCCGGCCCCCGAGGCCGTGAGGTCTCCGCCTACGATGATCGTGAGGTAGGCCGCCAGGGCGCTCAGGATGACCACGATCCGGAAGACCCGTCGACGGTCCATGATCGACTCCACCCCAATCGAGGCAGCCGCTCCACCGCCATAAATGCTTCGCGGTCCCGATTCTCGAGGGCAGCTCGTGGCTACGTGGCCACGGGCGGCGCCGGCTCCTCCCGGCCCAACCGGAGGAGGCGCCAAGCGACCGCGAACGCCGCGAGATCCGCGAGGTACGCGCCTAGGCACACGAGGCAGAGGGCGCCGATCAGGACGAGCTCGACCCCGAGCAGGATCACGGAGGCCGCCAGCCCGAGCCCCGTCAGGATCCAGATCCACCGGAGAAATGCAGGATCGGCTCGGCGCATGTAGAGGACGTCCAGGGCGAAGAGGAGGACGAACCCGCCGAACCCCAGGGACCAGACCGGGAGCGGCCCGATGTGGCTGTAGGCGCTCTGGGCCACGGCCTCGCACGAGATGAACGCGTTCACCGTGCAGCTGCCCTGGAGACCGGGCACCATCGTCTCCAGAGCCGCGTACCCGCTGAGCGCGAGTCCCGCGAGGATGCACACGACCAGGAGGCGCCGGAGGACGGGGACCTCGACCATGGTGCGACCGCCCTCACGTGATCGCGGCGAGCGCGGCCTGGACCGCGGGGTCCTGGGTCACCGCGGAGGGGGGCGTGACGCCCGCGGCCTGGCACGCCTTGACCAGGTACGCCTCGACGTAGACCTGGGCCTGGTGGACCGCGGTGTAGACGGAGCCCGACTGGGCGGCGAGGGCCTGCTGCACCTGGTCCGGGGTCAAGGGCACGCCGTTGCCCTGGACGTACGTGTTCGGGTCCACGAGGGCGCCCACGCGGAAGTAGATCCCTCCGATGGCGTAGAAAGGCAGCTGGCCTTGCGGGTTGTACGTGACCACGTACGCGTTCTCGATCGAGGAGAGGGGAGGCACGGTGATCTGCTGGTTGTTGTCGCCCGCCTTCACGTCCAGGCTCAGGTAGCTGCTCGCGAACGAGGCATGGGCCAGGTCCACCTCCGGGGTGTTCGGGTACACGTCGTTCGGGTCCGAGGTCGTGTACGTGAACCCGGTCAGGGCGCCGAACTGCTGCAACGCCCCGCGGACCGCCCAGCTCGAGGCGGCGCAGAACGGGCAGCCCGCGGAGCCGTAGTAGAAGACGACGGGCAGGGCCCCGGACTTCCACGCCGCGTTGGCCGCCTTGACCCATCCCTGGGGCTCCGGGACCGTGTTCCGG
The DNA here is from genome assembly GCA_035632695.1 of Thermoplasmata archaeon. Taxonomy (NCBI): domain Archaea; kingdom Methanobacteriati; phylum Thermoplasmatota; class Thermoplasmata; species Thermoplasmata archaeon. The sequence continues at coordinate 9,019 of DASQGG010000087.1, read as the reverse complement.
TCCAGGGTGGGCACGCCTTGTTGCGCGGCGAGGAGGGCCATGGACCCCGCGAGGGCCAGGCCGACCACGGCGCCCACGGCGGCGAACTTGGGGGCGGAATTTCGGAAGGCTGGCGACCCGAGGACCCAGCCCACCGCGAGGAGGGCGATCCCCGCCACGGTGAGCACGGCCAGATGCGGGAAGGCGGGAACGACCACGCCGATCGGGGAGGGGAACACGAGGGCAATGAGCAGCCAGACCGCACCGGCGACGGCGACCACGGTCCCCGCGCGGACGAGGTCGTCCTTCCAGTCCCGGGTGGCTTTCTTCCGGGCGGGACGCATCGCCTCGAGCCCTTCTACCTTCTCGTGGGGATGCTGGTTCCGCACGTGGCGGACCAGGTTCTCGTCCTTGACGGATACCCCGCAGACAGGGCACTTGGTCATCGCCATGGCGACGGACGGAAGGACCGGGGACGCGATATAAATGCGCCGTACGTACGGGACCCGCCGAACGTGACGCACCCGGAAAACGGGAAGTCGGGATATACACGGAGACCGATTCCCGCGTCGGGCCCATCGATGTCCCACGCCCCGCTCCCCTTCGCGTCCCGCCGGTCGCCCGTGTACGCCCGCCACGGAATGGTCGCGTCGAGCCAGCCCCTCGCCACGGAGGCCGGGATCGAGATCCTGCGGGATGGAGGCAACGCGGCGGACGCCGCGGTGGCCACGGCGGCCCTGCTGGCCCTCACGGAGCCCACGTCCACGGGGCTCGGGGGCGACTGCTTCGCGCTCTTCTACGACGGCGGCAGCGGCAAGGTCACCGCGCTGAACGGGTCGGGACGGGCGCCGCACGGGCTCACCCTCGATCTGCTCAAGGAGCAAGGCTTCGGGAGGCGCCTCCCGCCGTTCCACGCGCACAACGTCACGGTCCCGGGCGCGTGCGCGGGCTGGTGCGACCTCGTGGACCGGCACGGCACGCTGGGAATGGACCGCATCCTGGCCCGCGCAATCCGTGCGGCGGAGGAGGGGTTCCCCGTGGCGCCCCTCACCGCCTACTCCTGGGCCGGCGGCGCGGCCCGGCAGCTGAGGTCCGCGGCCGGAGGCAGGCAGCTGCTCCTCGACGGGCGTGCGCCGAAGGCCGGGGAGGTGTTCCGGAATCCCGGGCTCGCCCGCACGTTCCGCGCGATCGCGCGGGATGGCAAGGAGGCGTTCTACCGGGGGGAAATCGCGGGGAGGATCGCGACCGCGGTCCAAGCCTCCGGCGGCGTCCTCACCGTGGAGGACCTCGCCGCGCACTACTCGACCTGGGACGAGCCCGTGAGCACGGCGTACGGAGGCGTGAGGCTCTGGGAGTGCCCGCCGAACGGCCAGGGTCTCGTCGCGTTGCTTACGCTGAACCTGCTGTCCGAGTTCGACCTCCCCCGCGACCCGCTCGGCACCGGGCGGCTCCATCTCCTGATCGAGGCGCTGCGGCTCGCGTTCGCGGACGCGCATCGGTACATCGCGGACCCGACGAAGGCCGAAGTCCCAACCGACGCGCTCCTGAGGGAAGGGTACGCCGCGGAGCGCGCCCACGGTATCGGGCGAGGGAAGGCGAACTTGCGGGCGACCCCCGGCCTTCCGTCCGCGGGATCGGACACGGTCTACTTCAGCGTGGCCGACGGATCCGGCAACGCCTGTTCGTTCATCAACAGCAACTACATGGGCTTCGGGACGGGCATCGTCCCGGAGGGGACCGGCTTCCCGCTCCAAAACCGCGGAGCCAACTTCTTCCTTGATCCGGGGCACCCGAACGCCCTCGCGCCCGGGAAGCGGCCGTACCACACAATCATCCCCGCGATGGCGACGCGGGAGGGAGACGGCTCCCTGTACGCCTGCTACGGGGTCATGGGCGGATTCATGCAGCCCCAGGGGCACGTGCAGGTGCTCCTCGCCCTCCTGGACGGGCTCGACCCCCAGGCGGCCCTCGACCGTCCCCGGATCTGCCTGGACGAGGGCGAGCCGGGCGGGACCGTGCTCATCGAGGAGGGAATCCCGGAGACGACGGCCGCGGGTCTCCGAGGCCGCGGCCATCGGATCCGAAGGATTGGAGGCATGGAGCGCGCGGTCTTCGGCCGCGGCCAGGTCATCCTCCGGAATCCGACCACGGGCGTGCTCTGCGGCGGGAGCGATCCGAGGGCGGACGGCTGTGCGATGGGGTTCTGAAACCAACCCGGCTCCCACCACGGCCCGAGTCGGGTGTCACCCTTCTTCTCACGTCCGATAGTGTCGGCCGACACGTTATATAGCCATAAACCGACCCGTTTGGGTCGTCACCACGCGAGAGTGATGCCCGATGCCCAATGAAACCCCACCCCCCCTCCTCGTCGACGCCGTGAAGGCCTCCGCGCTCAAGCTCAAGGAAAAGCAGGCGGCCCTGGAAGCTCGCGCCCACGAGCTCGAGACGCTGAGGGCGAGACTCGACCAAGAACACGCGGAGCTGGACACCCGCGCCGCCAGGCTTGCGGCCGACCGCGAAGCCAACGATCGGGAACGACAAGGCCTCGACGATGTGCGCGCCTCGATGGAGAGGGACCTCGGCGCCATCAACAAGGCACGGGAGAAGCTCGCCGAGGACGAGGAGGCCCTCCAGCGTGCGGCCGTGGCGGTCGAGGAGCGCGAGCGGCTGATCAAGGGAGATGAGGAGCGCGTGGCCCGCCTCGCCCAGGCGTTCACCGGGCAGATGAAGGACTCCGAGTCCAAGCTCGACGAACTTCTCCAACGGGGAGAGGCGCTCATGAAGCTCCAGACGGACTGGCTGGCGTCCGTCGAGGCTCGAGAGAAGGAACTCCGCACGATTGGCGAGGAGATGCACGTCCGCCAGAGCGAGGTCGTGCGGCAGTACGAATCCCTCGCGGCCCTCAAGGGCGGGTTGAAGGAGGAACTGCACCGCCTGCTCGCGGAGCATGAGATGCTCTCGAGCAAGGAGAAGAGCATCCTCGAGGCGGAGAAATACCTCGCTTCGGCCCTGGAAATCGAGGTCGCGAATTTCGATCGCGAGGAGTCGCCCCCGCAGCCCATCACCCCCGCAGCTCCCGAGCCGGTCGCGCAGCCGGAGACGCCCGAGCCCACTCCAGCAGCCACACCCGAGCCCGCGCAGGAACCGCCCGTAGCCGTGGCACCCAGCGTGCAAGAGGAGATTCCCCCGGAGCCGGAGGCGAAACCCCGGGCCACCAAGGGGGAGGCCACGGAGCGGCTCTCGAAGGCGGTCGAAGCGTGGAAGCGCGCCCGCGATGCGGGGTGGAAGGTCGTCGATATCCGCAAGACGGTCAAGGCCGCACGCGACGCCATCGAGGGCGGCGACTACGAACGCGCCCTGGGATGCACGGCGGAGATCCTCGAGCAACTCCAAGCTGCTGCGGCGGCACGATAGTCCGCGGCTCCGCGGATCGGACGACACCGGACCGAACGCGGTCCGCGTCGACCCTGAGGACCGTACGCCGCCGAAGAGCCACGTGGACCCGAGGGTGCGGGACCCTCCAGGATCGCCGGCCCATTCCTTATGAGTCGCGGCAGCTTCGCCCGACAACCCGACGGCGGGCAGCTGCATGGCGGACATGGCGCGCAACGGCTCGGTGATCGAGCCCAAGGAAGGGGGGACGCGAGGACGCCGTCCCTCCACCGCGTGATCACCCTTCGCCACGCGGTCGCAATCTACGTGAGCTCCGTGCTGGGCGCAGGGATCTTCGTCGTGCCCGGGCTCGCGGCCCGCCTCGCGGGACCCGCATCGATCGTCTCCTGGGTCCTCCTCTCCCTGGCGAGCTATCCGTTCGCGTACACGTTCGCGAGACTCTCCGCGCGGAAGCCTGAGTCAGGCGGTATCTACGCCTTCGCCCGGGAGGGTTTCGGGCTCGGGGCCAGCAGCGCGGTGGCATGGCTGTTCGTCGCGTGGAATGTGCTGGGCGCCCCGGCCGCCACGGTGGCCGCGGCTTCGTACCTCGCGTTTGTCTTCCCCATGACGCGACTGGACGCCTACGTCGTCGCGGGAGGCATCCTGCTCGCGGGGTTCGCGGTGAATTACATGGGCATCCGACTCAGCGGCCGCGTGCAGCTGGCGACCGTGGCCGCGATCGTCGCGGCCCTCGTCATCGCGGTTGCGGCTGCCACGCCCCGAATCACGTTCGCGGACTACACGCCGTTCCTCCCGGAAGGCGTGGCCTCCATCGGCACGGCCGCAGCGCTCATCGTGTGGTCCTACCTGGGCTACGAGAACACCTCGAACGTGGCGGAGGAATTCCGAAATCCCGAACGCGATTTCCGCCGGAGCGTCCTGATCAGCGTGGTCCTGATCAGCGGATTGTACCTCGCGGTCGCGCTCGTGACAATCGGGACGGGAGCGTACCTCGTGGGCACCGGCGCGACTCCCTTCGCGGCGATCATGGCGGACGCCTTCGGTCGCTACGGTGGCGCGGTCGTCGCATTCCTCGCGGTGTTCGTGACCTTCGGGACGGTGAACGCGTACACGGCGGGTATGGCCCGCGTGTACTACGCCGCGGCCCGCGACGGCGTCTTCCCGAGGGCGCTCGCGATCGTGGAACCGCGGACGGGCGCCCCGAGGCGCTCGCTCCTGTTTCTGATCGCCTTGGATCTCTCTGGGCTCGTGGCTTTCTACGCGTTCAACGTGGACATCGAGTCCGCGTTCCTGATGACCAGCGGGGCGGCCATCCTTGCCTACATCATCGGCTCGGCTGCGGGAATCCGACTGCTGGCGGAACGGGGAATGCGTCGCGCACTTCCCTGGATCTCCCTCCTCGTGTCCCTGGCACTACTCCCCTTCATCGGGACGCTCATGTTGGCCAGCGTGGCGATCGCCGGCCTGGGCCTCTTGTTCAGCGGGCTCGCGCAGCGGCGGAGGACGCCCGAGAGCGCATCATAGCCCACTCGGACCGGATGTGAACATCGGGACGGCAAAGAGCAGATTTGGGTGCCGACTCCGGTTCCCTACACAAATCTGACTGGTCCACTTCCTGAGATTCTCTGCCGAGCTTTGATATAGGCTTCCGCGGACGGGGCCGTTCGGAAGGAATCCACATGATCCCCAGGAAGCCATTCGTTGTCGCGTGCATTTCGCTGCTGCTCGCACTCGTGATCGCGCCGTTGGCCACGGCAAGCACCCGCTCGGTGCAGCCCGCTGCGTTGCTGAATGTGAGCCTCAGCTTTTCTCCGAATCCGGTGAACGTGGGCTCGCAGACGCAGATCCAGGTCTCCGTTACGAGTGGCGGCAGCCCTCCGTACTACCTTTGGTTCAACGGGACCATCCCGGGTTGCAGCCCGTCGTCTCAGCCCACACAGATCACCGGCAACTCGGCCAGCTTCCCGTGCAACCCTTCGTCGACGGGCAACTTCCCCGCACACCTTGACGTCGCTGACAACGCCGGGGACCATGGCTCCACGAGCGCGACGCTCAACGTCCAGAGCGGCGGCGGATCCGGCGGCACCGGCTCGAACGGGACCGGCGGAATCGATCTGAGCTTCCTCAACAACCTCTTGCCGATCGTCGAGGTCACGGGCTTCGTGTTCCTCGGGTCCACGGTTGCCATCGCTGCCTCCGCGGTCGCCCTGGCGATCCTCGTCCCGCGGCGCCTCAAGCAAATTCGGAAGGCGTTGGAAGGCGAACCACTGACGAAGCTCGAGGCGAAAGAAACCAAGGTGGAGACGTCCAAAGAGCAGCCGCCCGCGAACGAGCTCTGATCGCCGACGGACAACCCAGCACCGAGGCCGCGCCGAACTCACCGCCGCGGCCTCAGCGTCTTTCCCAGAGTCACCGAGGCGACATCTGCGGTTCGCGAAGGCTTGCGGTCTCGCGAATCCCCGCACCGTCGAGGTCCGTGGCTGGCCGACCGCGCAGAGGCGATCCGTTCTCGACGGAATCGTTATCGTTCCGAGCGGCCATGAGCTCCCGATGGCGCGCCCTCCCGGAATCCGGGGAAACGTGTGCGAGTGCTGCGGCTCGCCCGTGTACGCGTGGGTTCCTCTCCCCAGCACGGATCCGTTCCTCTCCCTGCCCGAGTGCATGGAGTGCGGCATGATGACGTGCCTCATGTGCCGGCTCGATCATGTGGTCGGGCACGACCACCGGCCGTGCGACATTGGCCGGCTGCGCGGCACATGATCGGTTGCATCGAGGTTGCCGGCCCACTCCCGTAAGGCTCGGCGCATTCCCCCGAGAAAGTACTTACGTCGGCTTGCGATGGCCGAGGGACAGCCCATCAACGGGGGGTGGTTTTCCCTATGGTCGTCGTGTTGGATGGACACTCACTCAAGGCCGAGGATGTCGTGCGAGTGGCGAGAGGCGGCGAACCGATCTCCATCGCCAAGGCTGCTATCGACCGTGTCAACCGGTGCCGAGCCCTCCTCGAACGCAAGATCGCCGCCAAGGAAATCATGTACGGCGTGAACACGGGCATCGGCGAACTTTCCGAGGTCGTCCTGAACCCCGAGCAGGTGGCCAAGTACCAGCGGTATCTGGTATATTCCCACGCCGCGGGGGTCGGGGACCCCATGTCGGAAGAGGACGCCCGCGCGGCCATGCTCTCCCGGCTCAACACGCATTGCTGGGGCCACTCGGGCATCCGCCGCGAGCTCGTTGAGCTCATGGTCGAGATGCTCAACAGGGGCGTGAACCCCGTCATGTGCCAGAAGGGCTCCGTCGGTGCGTCGGGCGACTTGGCGCCCATGGCGCAGATGGCCCTCGTCCTCATGGGCGAGGGGGAGGCGTTCTACCGCGGCAAGCGGCTCCTTGGCGCGGAGGCGCTGCAGGCCGCCGGGCTTTCCCCCATCGCCTTCCGAGAGCGGGACGGGCTCGCAGCGATCAACGGCTCCAACGTGATCGCGGGCGCTGGGTGCATCGAGCTCGTCGACGCGGAGCGGTGGCTCAGAACCCAGGAGGTCGCCCTGGCGATGACTCTCGAGGCGCTCAACGCGAACATGCAGGCGTTCGACCGCCGCGTGCATGAGGTGCGAGGCTACCCCGGTGCGCAGGCGTGCGCGGAGAACATCCGGAAGATCACGGAGGGGTCCGAGTTGCTGAAGCGCCCGGGAAAAAAGGTCCAGGACGCGTACTCCTTGCGGTCAAGCCCGCAAGTCGTCGGTGCCGCCAAGGACGCCCTCGCATGGACGCGCCACATGCTCGAGATCGAACTCAACCATGCGGCAGACAATCCCACGTTCTTCCCGGAGGAGGAGCTCGTCCTCACCGGAGCCAACTTCCAGGGAACGCCGATGGCCTTCGCGCTCGAGGTCCTCGGGATGGCGGTGACCACGGTGGGCGTGCTCTCGGAGCGCAGGACCAACCGCCTGATGAACACGCATCTCTCCATGGGCCTGCCCGCCTTCCTGACGAAGGGGGCCGGCATGTTCTCGGGGCTCATGCTCTCCCAGTATACGGCAGGCGCCCTCGTTTCGGAGAACCGCATCCTCGCGGCTCCCGCAGCCACGCTTTCCATTCCCGCCGCGGCGGACCAGGAGGACTTTGTCTCCATGGGCATGACCTCAGCGATCAAGGCGAGGCAGATCCTCGAGAACTCGTGGTCCATCGTAGCCGTTGAGCTCATGGCCGCGGCTCAGGCGTTCGACTTCCGAGCGCCAACGAAACCGTCTCGGGGCTGCCAGGCGGCGTACGAGGTCATCCGGAAGCACGTGAAGACACTCGAGGAGGACCGCCCAATCTATGAGGACATCACAAGACTGAGCAAGGTCGCGCGCTCCGGTGATGTGCTCGGTGCGGTCCAGGGAGTCGTCGGGTCCCTTCGGTGAGACGTCGGAATGACGGGAAGGTGGGGACGCAGGGATTTGAACCCTGATCGACGGGTTTCTCCCGGGCGGGGAGCGACCCACGCCCGTTGTTTGCGAATCATGGGTCCGCGCTCCAATCAGTCATCACCGGATCAGCAAACCCGTTCGCAATCACGCCCATGACTGGAGCCCGTAATTCTACCAGGCTAAACTACGTCCCCATGGGTTTCGATGCAACGCCGCGGAAGTTTCCCGCCCTACATCTATCTTTGCGTGCGGATGCGACGGGCACGCGCGGTGGATCGGAATCCACCGAGGAACGCGGCTCCCAATGCCTCAGCGCTGGCGCATCTTCTGCTCGCGCTTGCGGCGGCGCATGCGCTTCTTGCGCCACTTCCAGCGCATCTTGCCCCGCTTCTTCCATGCGCGCGAGCTGCGTTTCATGGGACGACGGCGCGGCGTAACCAAGGCCTTCTTAAATAGGTTCCGACCTGTGATCCCCATCGAGGACGCGGCGCCGCGCGGAGGCGGGCCTGACCGATTCCGATCTAGAAACCGCCGGCCCTCTCGCCCCCAGGCTTGTCCGTGTCGACTTGGCGGTACTTCGCGTACGCCTGGTTCAGGACGAAGGAGATCCGTTTGCCCAGAATCTTCTCGGCCCAGATGGGAATCGCGAAGCCGCGGTGGATGCTGAAGTAGCGGTAGAAGCGCTCGTCGTCCTGCTGCTCGTCGGAGAGGACGTGGCGGGCCACGAAGTCCCCGCAGAACGTCGCCCACGGCAGGCCCACGCACCCGAGGACGTAATGGACCCACGGGGTCGCGGGCTCCCGGAGCACGGTCGGCATGAGGTCGCGGGTCATGTCGATGCGTCCCATCCAGAACTGGCGGAAGTGCACGCGGCTCGCGGAGGGCCAGTGGCTCCGGAAGCGGCGCAAGACGCGATCGATGATTCGGTCCGTCCAGGCGTCGTTCTTCGCGTACGTCGTCCAGAGGCTCCCGCCTCCAAGGAGGATGCGGTGGTCCCCGGTGAGCCGCCAGTACGCGTAGATGAAGTGGGAGTCCCAGCACATGAACGGCTCCACGGGAAACATGGCATGTACCTCGTGGGGCTCGAGGGGCTCGCTGATCGACAGGAAGGTCTGTGCGTAGTAGTAGTTCCAGTAGTGTTCCGTCAGGTTCCGTTGGAGCTTGTCCGCGCAGAAGAGGATGTTGTCCGCGGTCACGCTCCCCAAGTGGGTGCGCACCGTATGGTCCTTGAGGCCGAT
>DASQGG010000086.1 GCA_035632695.1 Thermoplasmata archaeon | reverse complement strand
TCGATTCTGACTCTTACGGGCCCCCCCAAACATGTCACACCAACCTGAAGGCCGACATGCCGGTCGTGCCCGAGAAATCCGGTTGCCTCCAGAAGGGCGTGACCGGCGAAGTCATAGGAACTGGTCCCTGTCTCGTTCAGGAATGAAGCCAGTATCGTAACCGATCCCGTGCCGAGAAATCCAAGTTGGCCTGACGGGGCAAAGGAGATGTTGGCCCCTGTCAGGAAGGAATACAGGAAATTGAAGGAATCCGCCGCTGAAGTACCCTCCACCACCCCGGTCCCATTGGCCGTCAACTGAAGATTGCGGAGGGTGAGATCCGGTGCGAAGTGTCCGAGGAATGTAACCCAAATCCCCGTCCAGAGGTATCCCTGATAGTACGAGGCGTTGGGCCAATTGCGCGGTGGCGCAACGTAGTACGTTACTGTCCGTACTTCCAATACAAGCGTCGAGCCGGGTGCCCCCGACTCATTGACGTAGGTCGTCGCGTTGAAGTATTCGACAAGTCCGGCAGCCGGAGTTATGCTCGTGAGGTTTCCCTTGATGACGCCTGTGATCGAGCCGTCCGTCACGACCACGTTTGGCTTCCAGGTTGCGGCGTATATTCCAAAACCCCAGGTCACCAAGGCAACACTCGCGAAGATGGCCAGGAACAGAGTGCGTTCCTTCATGGCATCACGACCCGACCACGGCCCTCCCACGCCAAGAAGGCTCCCCCTCGATTCTCAGGGACACCGGTCCGCCACCCGCGACGCGATCCGTCGCCTCACGACCGAGCGATCGCATGGGAACCTGGCCGTGTTTGAACAGAGTGCCTTGACAGGCGGACCGACCCACGCGGGCCACCTTGATGTCTTTTGGGCAACCCCAACCAGACTGGCCATGGCTTCCGCACCTGGCATTGACATAGGGGGTACTTACCCATGACGGCAAGATGTTCCGTTTTGCCCCGTATATAGTACTGCCTATGCAGGACGCCCTTCATGAGCGCGGGAGCCATCCCGGAGTACCGTGCGGCGGATCGTTACCCACTTCGGGGAGGCGGAGTTCAAGGAGCTCGTCGCGTTCTGCAAGAAGCACAAGATCTCCCTGTACGGCCTCGCGAAGAAGGCGATCCGCGAGTACGTAGACAGGCACGCGTGACGGTCTCGATCCCGAAGAGCCCGACGTGAAGTTCCCCCCATCCTCTCGACGCCTTTATAGGGCCTCACGTCCGGATCTTCACCACGGTCGGAGGGACCTTCCCGCCCGGCCACAGGGTGAAGACCACGAGGGCCTAGGGCTCGAGGTCCATGTGGCCCGGAATGCGCTTGGACGGGGCTGCATGGGTTCGGAGATCGCCGCCCATCGCCTCGAGTGGAACCTCTTGCGCAGCGACCTACAACGGTGATTGATTGTTTCGACCTGTCCCGAAGACTCCTCTATTTGGACAAGGCGGGGTTCGGCCAGCTCCTCTTCATGCGATCCGCAGGCCCTTTCGACGGGGTAATTGGCACATCCAGCAGAGGTCTGTCTGCCGTGTTGCAAGTTTCTACTCCTGCGCGACGGTAACTGACCTTCCTCGTGGGCTAGGATGAAGCCGGCAGCCCGTCCCCATTGCGCCGGCCAATCCCCTTCCTCCGCCGTCATTGACGAATCCCCGGGCCATCAGGCTTCGTCATCAGGGAGGTTCATGAGCTCGCGGGCACGTAGTGAAACGAGAAGCCAGGCTCTTGCTTGATCGAGCCGTCAGCATCTGGCGGGCTCGGATGAATCCGGGAAAGCGAGCGTACGGCGCGTCTTGGATCGTCACATTAGGTTTACCGGCAAATGGATGCGTGGGGCAGGATTTGAACCTGCGAACCCCTTCGGGACAGCGACCTCAACGCTGCGCCTTTGACCAAGCTGGGCCACCCACGCACGGTCGCGCTTCCATTGCGGGCTTTCATATTAATCTTCTGGAAGCCACGTCATCGCGCGGTGTAGCCGCCGTCCGCGACGAGGAGCGCGCCCGTCCGCGGAGATTTCGCCGACCGCCACATGCGCGTCCTGGCGGAGAGACGCGAGTGCGGTCGCGAGGCCGATCCCTGATCCGCCGCCCGTGACCAGGACCGCTCTTCCTTTGAAGCGAATCGTGTCCATCCCCGAGCCGGGATCCGGAGGCATGCGCAAGAACTCTTGGAAAAAGTACGCAAAGGATATGCACCCCCGCGGTGTCCCGGAGTTTCAGGGAGGACTGATCATGATGGCCACCAAGCGCGCGAAGAGGGCGCGGGTCCCCAAGGCACGGCCGGGGCTCGTGAAGGTCGTGAACCCGACGACGGGGAAGGTGTTCGAGACATTCCCGATCACGACCAAGGACGAGGTCAACGCGACGGTCGACAAGGCCCGAGACGCGTTCAAGTCGTGGTCCCGCCTCGATGTCGAGGAGCGCGCCGCGTACCTCCAGCGGTTCGCCCAGGTCCTCCGGAAGAGGAAGGAGGAGTACGGCCGCACGATGTCCATGGAGATGGGGAAGATCATCCGGGAATCGATCGCGGAGGTCGACAAGTGCGCGTGGGCCGCGGAGTACTTCGCCCAGAACGCCAGGCCGTTCCTCCAGCCCGAGGTCGTCCAGACGGATGCCCAGCGGTCCTACATCGCGTTCCATCCACGCGGCGTCCTGGGCTCCATCATGCCCTGGAACTTCCCCATGTGGCAGATCGTCCGGTTCGCGATTCCCGCGCTTGCGGCGGGCAACACCGCGGTGATCAAGCCCGCGAGCGCCTCGCCCATGACGGGCCTCCGTGTGGAGGAGGCCTTCCAGGAAGCAGGGCTCCCTGACGGCGTCCTGCAGATCGTGGTGGGCGACTACACGACGGGCGCGGCCCTGATCCGGAGCCGTGTGGACTTCGTGAGCCTCACGGGCAGCGTTTCGACGGGCGTGAAGATCGCCCGGGAGGCGGCGAGGGATCTCAAGAAGACGGTCCTCGAGCTCGGAGGGTCCGACCCGTTCATCGTGTGCGAGGACGCGGACTTGGACCAGGCGGCGAAGGGCGCGATCGTCGGGCGCTTCATCAACAACGGGCAGTCGTGCATCGCCGCGAAGCGCTTCATCGTCGTGGACGCCGTGGCGGACGAGTTCCTCGAGAAGCTGGAGGCGAACATCCGGAAGCTCAAGGTGGGCGACCCGCTCGACCCGACGACGGACATCGGGCCCCTGTACGCCAAGAGCCAGCGGGACGAGATCGAGGTCCAGGTGAAGGACGCCCTCGCGAGGGGGGCCAGGCTCCACGTCGGCGGGAAGCGGGGAAAGGGAGCCGGCTGGTTCTACGAGCCCACCCTCCTGAGCGGCGTCACGACCAAGATGAAGGTCATGCGCCAGGAGACGTTCGGGCCCGTCCTGCCGGTCTTCCGGGTCCCGAACGTGGATGCGGCGATCGCCCAGGCGAACGACACGGAGTTCGGCCTCGGGGCGAGCGTGTGGACGCGAAGCCTGAGCCTCGCGGACGAGATCGCGGAGCGGATCAACGCGGGTCTCTTCTTCGTGAACAACGCGGTGAAGTCGGACCCGCGGATGCCCTTCGGCGGCGTGAAGCACTCGGGCGTCGGGCGCGAGCTGAGCCGCTACGGCCTCCTGGAGATGGTGAACATCAAGACGGTCATGATCTACCCTCCCGGGAGCCCGACGCCGCAGGCGCAGCACGTGGAGTGAGCGAGCGAAGCGCGGGACGAGGAGACGCTCGACGCCTAGCGAACGGCGGGCCGCGACTTTCCGGAACCACGAAACGGGGCGCTTGGTCGCTACGTCGCCGAAGGACCCATCCTGTGGTTCGAACGCTGAGGGGGAGATTCGAACTCCCGAGGGCCTTGCGACCCACCAGATCTCAAGTCTGGCGCGTTGAACCGGGCTTCGCTACCTCAGCGGCCACGCCATCGCCGGAGGCCAGAAATACCTTCTCTCGCGACCCGGGTCACGCGCCCCGGAGGAGCTCGACGTCGAGCTCGAATGCCATGACGGGTTGAACGAGCGTGTACGCCTCGAGGATCCGGGGATGGATCTCCCCGAACCGGCCGAACTCCCGTCCGTCCGCGAGCACGGAGGCCGCCCGACCTGCGATGAAGTTCGCATCTTCGACGGGCTCGACGGCCCCCTCGCGACCCGCGTCCCGAAGCAGGCTCAGGACGAGGGACTTCGCTTCCGTGAAGGAGGCCCTGGGGTGCATCGCTGCCGCCGCGACGTGCCTCGCGTTCCGCGCCTCGAGGACGACGTCGGCGACCTCGAAGATGCGTTGCGGGAGCTCGCGATGCTTGTTGAGCTTGAACAGGTTGAGGAGCCCGGGCAGCAGGGAGGACCGCAGGGTCGTCAGGTCCGTGGTCACGGGGTTCAGCACGACCGCGCGCTCCGGCGTCGCCAGGGGCTCCTCCGCGCTTGCCATGGTCAGGGACATGACCTCCTGGTACCCGTAGCCGATGAGCAATTGCCGGAGCGCTTCGGAGAAGAGGGTCTTCGGGAGGGGCGTGCCGATCGTCTGCTGCCGCGCCAAGCCCCGCGGGTATCGGTCGTAACCCCAGGCGATCGCGACGTCCTCCGCAAGGTCGACCTCGTGCAGGAGGTCCATCCGGTACGCGGCGGCCCGCACGCGCACGCTCCGACCGTGCGCGTCGGCATCGTGCCGCATCCGCCGGAGGAGCTCGACTGCCTTTTCGGGAGTCAGGTCGAGCCCCAGCAACTCCTGGGCGCGTGCCAGGTCCAGGGCCAAGGGAATCGGCGACAGGTCGGGCGTGTCGATCGTGCGGTCCGCGTAGATCGTGCGGACGGTCTGGATCTTCCCGCCCCGCTCCGCGAGCGAGGTCGCGAGGATGTTCAACGATCCGCTCACCGCCTCGAAGTCGGTGCCCGTCACGTCCAGGAAGAGGTCGCGCGTGTCCGGCGTGAGCTGCGTCCGGACCCCATTGATGATTGGCGGGAAGGAGAGGACGGCACCGTTCTTGTCCACGATGATCGGATAGGCTTCCTTGCCTTCCAGGATGGCGCGGTACTCGACGCCCTTCTCGTGCTGGATCAAGATGTCCGCGAGGTCCATCTCCTTCGCGGAGCCTAAGGGGACGAATCGGAGGCTGTGGGGCGCGACGGCCTTGAACGTAAACGGGGGCTCGACGCGGTCGAGGTCGTGGATGCCGATGGCGACCTTCTTCCGCCGGCGGCCCGTCGTCGTGTGCAGCTTCTCCTGGAGGTCGACGAGCGAGCGGAGGAGCCGGTCGTCCAGGTCCACTCCGCGGACGACGCCACCCACGGCGAACGGGCGGACCCGGGCGACGCTGGGGTCGACGAGGAAGTCGATGCCCGAGGGCGAGACCGCGTACGTAGGCAGGCCCGTCTCGATCCCCAGGTACCCACGGAGGCTCCGCGCGATCCCTTCCACGGAGTACAGGTCGGGCCGGTTCGGGAAGATGTCGAACGTCATCACGTCGCCCTGGACCCCTTCGGGCCCCGAACCCATGTACGTGATCCGGTTGACCGCCTCCTCGAGCGAAATCCGTCGCCCGAGAAGGTCGATCAGATCCTCGTAGGGAACGTCGACGTTGGTCAAGGCAGCCGCGGAAGCGGCCCACCGCGTAAGAAGGTTTCGAGGGCAAGCGAGCCACGCATGCCGGACCGTCCCACGCAACGAGGGAACCTCCTCGCGGCATCCCAACCGTCGCATCGAATCGACAAGGGGATTCCCGGAGTCTGGCGTTCTGACGGAAGCTTCAAGTGTGCGAGAGCAATCCGCTCGACATGGAGCAGCTCGACGAGACGGACCGGGAAATCCTCGACGTCCTCATGCAGGACGCTTCGAGGAGCATCGCGGACATCGCTCGCGAGCTGCACATGCCGCGGCCTACGGTCCAGTACCGCGTGCAGAAGATGCGCGAGCGCGGCGTAATCCGCGCGATCAAGGCGATTCCCGACTACGGAAAGCTCGGCAAGCCGGTGACCGCGTTCATCTTGGTGAGCTTCCTGCCGAACCCGGACGTGTCCCAGCGCGAGCTTGCGGACAAGATCTCCAAGCTCGCCGGCGTCCACGAGGTCCACGTGATTTCCGGGGAGTGGGATTTGCTGCTGAAGATCCGTGCGGCATCCATGGAAGATCTGGGCCGCATCGTGATCGACAAATTACGCGCTCTGAAGGGCGTTGGCCACACCGTGACGTGCGCCTCGTTCACCGCGGTCAAGGAGTGAACCCGACGGCGGACGGAGGCGGCCGCGCAAGCCTAGGCGACCGAAGGAAGTGGGCAATCTGCCAAATGGAAGGTCCGCGGCCCCGCGAACCTGAGCGTCTTGCCAAATCGCGCGGCGGCATGTTCATCTAGGGCGGACTAAATGGCTAGGCGACGCGCGTCGGCGCGCGAGGCAGTCGTGCGGATGAACGAGACGTCGGACCACCACAAGAGCCGAGCCGGGAGCAAGCGCTCTGGCCGCCGCCTTGTGGCTTTTGCGACGCCTCAGCCGTACCCGCAGCCTCGGCGCGGCGCGGGCTCGCTGTGATCCCGCTTGGCTGCGGGTGTCACAACGGGGTGTTGCGCATGAACGGACAAGAGACCGTCGGCATTGCTGGTGTGGGCAAGATGGGCGAAGCCCTCGTGAAGGGACTCGTGCAGCGAGCTGCGCTCCCGCCTTCCAGGATTCTCATCACGGATGCCCTCCCGGCCCGGGCCGAGGAGGTTGCCTCCATGTACCACGTCGTGCAGGTTCCCAGCCCCGCGGCGCTTGCGGAACGATCCGACATCCTCATCCTGGCCGTGAAGCCGAAGGACATGCGGGAGCTGGTCCGCTCCCTCGCGGGACACGTGCGAAAGGATGCGGCGGTCGTCACGCTCGCGGCGGGCATCGGGACGGACACGGTGGAGGAAGGACTCCGTGGCACGGGTCATGTGGTCCGCATGATGCCGAATCTGGCGTGTGGCGTCGGCGAGGGAGCAACCGCCTTCGCCCTCGGTAGGACCGCGACACGCGACGACGCCGACCGAGTCGCGGAACTCATGGGCTCCCTGGGACGCGTCCTGGAGGTGGAGGAGAGGCATCTCGATGCGGTGACCGGACTCAGTGGGAGCGGGCCCGGGTTCATGGCCGCCCTCGCACAGGCGATGATCGACGGCGGGAGACGTTCCGGGCTCCCGGAGGACGTCGCACGCAAGCTCGCACTCCAGACGATGAAGGGGACCGCGGAGCTGCTGCTCTCGGACGGCGGCGATCCGGAGCGGCTGTTCCAGTTGGTCGCGACTCCAGGCGGCACGACGGTCGCAGGGTGGCGCCTCATGGAGGAACGAGGCGTGCCGCAGGCGGTCTCCGATGGAATCGTCGCCGCCTCCATGCGGGCCCGCGAACTCGCTCGAGAGAACGCGCGTTCCACGCCCACTGCCAAGGAGGCCGCACCGGGTGATGCTCTTTCGGTCTCGACCGAGTAAGACCTTCCTGGACGCAGGCGCCTGACCCGCGCGGTCGCGATGACGGACCGACGCGTTTCCTAGTCGCACACGGCGCCGCGGGAGGCCGAGCCCACCAGCTTCGCGTACTTCGCCAGTGCACCGCGGGCGTACCGAGGCTTCGGCTGCCTCCAGCGTGTGCGGCGAGAGGCGAGTTCCTTCGGCGTGAGTCGCACTCGAAGCCTTCGACGCGGGACGTCGACCTCGACCGTGTCGCCTTCGCGGACGAGCGCGAGCGGGCCGCCATCCCAGGCTTCCGGCGATACGTGGCCCACCATGAGGCCCGTTGTTGCGCCGGAGAACCGCCCATCCGTGACGAGGGCGACTTGGTCCCCTAGACCTTGGCCCACGAGCGCCCCCGTGATGGCGAGCATCTCGCGCATCCCTGGGCCGCCCCTTGGCCCCTCGTACCGAATCACCACCACGTCGCCGGGTTCGACACCACGCGTCTCCGCGGCCGCGAGCGCGGATTGTTCCCCGTCGAACACTCGCGCAGGGCCCGTGTGCCGGAGATGCCGCACGCCGGCGGTCTTCACGACGGCACCGTCCGGGGCCAGGTTCCCGTGGAGGATCGCCAGGGTTCCGGCGGTGCTGATCGGTGCCTCGACGGAGTGCAGGAGCTCGTCGGGCACTCGAGTCGGGACGTCCCGCAACCGCTCCGCCAGGGTGTCACCGGTCACCGTGACGCAATCTCCGCGGAGCCTGCCTGCATCCAGGAGCCGCCGCATCACGACGGGGACGCCCCCCGCACGGTACAGGTCCGCCATGACGTACTGCCCGCCGGGCTTGAGGCTGGCCAGGTGCGGCGTCCGCCGCGAAATCCGGTCGAACTCGTCGATCGCAAGCCGGACGCCCGCCTCGTGCGCGATCGCGAGGAGATGGAGAACCGCGTTCGTCGATCCTCCCATGGCCGCGTCGACCGTGATCGCGTTCACGAACGCGTCATGCGTCAGGATGTCGCGGGGCCGGAGCCCGAGCTCGAGGGACCGCATCACGGCTCGGCCGACACGCTCCGCATGTTCCTCCCGAGCCGGATCCGCGGATGGAATCGCGGCATCCTGGGGGACCGTGAGTCCGAGGGCCTCGGCACAGGCGGCCATCGTGTTCGCGGTGAAGAGCCCGGCGCACGTGCCGGGTCCGGGGAAGGCGCAGCGCTCGATGCCCGCGAGATCCTCCGCGCTCATCCGGCCCGCCTCGAAGGCGCCCACGGCCTCGAACATGTCCTGGATGGTCACGTCCCGGCCCCGGAAGCGGCCAGGGAGGGCAGGGCCGCCGTACGTGAACACGGAGGGGAGGTTCAGTCGGGCCATCGCCATGAGCGATCCCGGGATCGTCTTGTCGCAGCCCGCGCAGGCAACCAGCGCATCGTATCGGTGCGCGTGCATGATGAGCTCGATGGAATCCGCGATGACCTCGCGGCTGACCAGGGACGCGCGCATGCCCTCGTGGCCCATTGCGATGCCGTCGGAGACCGCGATCATGGGGAATTCCCGCGGCGTGCCGCCCGCGGCGCGGACGCCCTCCTTCACTCGTCGCGCGACTTGGTCCAGGTTGAGCTGGCACGGCGTCACCTCGCTCCAGCTGTTCGCGACCCCCACGAACGGCCGCGCGAAGTCCTCGTCGCCGAGGCCCATGGCGCGCAGCATGGAACGCGCCGGCGCCCGGGAAGGCCCATCCGTGATCTCCCAGCTCCGATGCTTCATATTCCGGTCTCGCTTCCGAGCCATGGCGCTCCTCGCGGACCCTGATTCCGTTCGAGCGCAAATGGATGTCGAACGCGTCGAGCATCCGGGCCGCGTCCTGTCCCGACGGGTAGGGGCCTACACGATCGCGGAACTCGTGACGAAGTACTCCGTCGCGGTCCAGCCTCCGCTCCGCCAGATCAGGCTGAACTGGACGTAGCTCAGGGCGGGCAGGCCGACCCCGTTCCCCGTCACCCAGAACACGTCGCCGGGACTCACGGCGCCGTTGTGATCGCGGTCGAGCCAGACGATGTGGTACGCGTCCTTGCGCGCGGAGGTGCCGATGAAAAGGGTCACGTTCCCGCCGCTCGGTGCCAGCGCGACCGCGGTCGTCCCGACGTTGTTGATCGTGAGGTTGACCGAAAATCCGGTCCAGGGCCACGTCGTGTTGCTGTCCGAGGTCACGTTGAACGTCCCGTTGCCCCCGAGCATGTAAGCCGGCGCGAACGTCACCGGAGCCGTGGCGAGCGGCTTCAGCGTCGTCACGAACGCGTAGAACGCGACCGCGAACACGAGGATGACCATCACAAAGATGGCGAGCACGAACCAGAAGCCCCGCCGGTCGACCAGACGCGGGCCCTGGAGGAATCCCCGGATTGTCCGAGGACGTGCAGGCGCGGACGGGGAACTCGGGGGTTCGCTGGCGGTCGCGGGCCGCGACGACTCCATCGTTACCCAGGGACCATCCGCGGTAGTTAAGGTCTCGCCGTCTCCCCGCAACTACGCGGGATCAGGAGGTGCTGGACCCCGGTTCGGCACCTGCGGTACGCCGCGTCCGCCGTTCGGCATACGCCAGGATGGCTGCCGCGACGACCGCAGTCGAGAACGCATAGACATAGGCATAGAACTCATTGAGGCCGAAGAGCACGCCCAGCACGAGGTTCGCGGTGAACAAGCCCACGGCCCGGGTCATGCTGAGCCATCCCATCCCTTCCGACAGGCGATGGGCGGCGACCAGGTTCGAGATCAGGGTGGGCTCGAACGTCTCGACGCACCCGGTCGCGAAGCCGAGGGCTCCGGCCGCGGCGTAAAACGGGAAGGCGCTCGCGCCGACCAGGTAGAGGGTGCCGATGGCCAGGGAGGCGAACGCGGCAACGAGGTATCCGATGCTCCAAATGGCTCGGATCGGACGGAGGTGCCTGCCGCCCAGCACGATCCCCGCCAGGGCGGAGAGCCCAAGATACACCCCGAAGGTGACCACGGCCAGCGCGCTCATCTCGGAAAGCGATCCGCCGCTCTGCGCTTGGGCCACCGTGAGAATCGGGAACCCGAACGAATAGAAGCTGAAGCCGAAGAGCGTCGCGGAGGCCAGGAGGGCCCGGTAGGCGACGACGGCGTCGCCCTGACCCGCGGCGGAACCCGTGGGGCGGGCACGCGGCGCCGCGGCGGTTGCCGGGGACGGCCGCCTCGCGAGGACGAGGCACAGGCTCGAGAGGAGGAGCGGGAGGACGGTGACGAGGAGGACATCCGTGTAGGAGACGTGGACCAGAAGGAGGACCACGGAGTACGAGACCGCGAGCACCCCGCCGCCAACGTCCAGCGCGTGGAGGAACCCGAAGACCTTTGACCGGTACTGGGGATCCGTGACCTCGACGAGCCACGCACGACGCGCCGGCGTACGGGAGTACCGGGCCCACCAGCCCGCGACGAACAGTCCGCCCGCGACCGCGACGCTCGCGGAGAGGCCGCTCAACGACATGAGGGGGATGAGGAGGTTCCCTGCGAGCGCGACGTACTTCTTGTTGAACCGGTCCCCGGCCCGGCCGCCGACGTACGCGAAGAGGGATCCGATGCCGTACGCAAGGGCGAAAAACAGGCCCACGTAGATGGCGCTCTCCCCCATCTGGTACACCAGGAAAAGGGGGAACACCGCGGCCACGGCCTGGTACCCGGTGTCCGCGAAGAACGCCGAGAGGCAGAGGAGAAGCGCGTCCCGGGTGAGCCACGCGCGACGGGCCGGGCCGCCTTCCATCGCACGCCGCAGCGCGGACGCCGCTTTGTAGCTTCGTGTTTGCCGCCGCTTCGTCGAGGCGTTCGAGAAATGGGCCCGGCCAGATTCGGACTGGCGACCTCCCGGTTATCAGCCGGGCGCTCCAACCAGGCTAAGCTACGGGCCCGCGGCGGCGCAGAAGACCGGGCTTGATTTAAACGTTCCCTCGGAGCAGCGCCCGTGCGCTCCTCTGGCGGCGGGGAGAAACGCATAAGTGGTCCGGGACCGAGTTCCCTGCATGCTCGAGGACGCACTGGACGATGCGGACGCAGCCATCGGTCGGATCCGGCAAGAGATCCGGGGTCTCGGCGCCCGGCACGGCTGGGGCCCGGAAACGACGCGGCGGCTCCGCGAGCAGATCCTCGCGTCCCAGGACGAGGACGTAAAGCGCTTCCTGGCCGCGTTGGAGCCCCACCGGCCTCGACGGGCCTGGGGGCAGCTTCTCGTGGGCGTGGGCGAGCTGGTACTCGGCGCGTTCCTCACCGTCGCGGGCCTGATCCTGGTCGTGCCCGCCATCGTGGGCTTCACGTCGCGGGAGGATTTCGCGCGGTACCTCGCGGATCTCTCCCTGGGCCTGGGGTCCGCAGCGGCCTCGGATCCGGCCATCGTGGCCCTGGGGTTCGGCTTCGCGCTGTTCCTGCTCCTGGCGGCGCTCTACACCCTGCGCCAAGCCTCCCGCAGCCTCCGGGAGTCCGGCGTCGTGCCGCCGACCGCGTGAGGCGCCGACATGGCGGACGCGTCCGGCGCACTGCGAGTCGCCACACGGGCCGCCCGTCTCCTGACCGCGGCGCTGGGCGTCCTGGTGCTCATCGTGGCGACCTACGGGCTCGCGGGGGAGCTCAACTCGCTCCGGGTGACGGGACTCGATCGGTTCTCCATGGGGGATGCTGCGGCGTTTGTGGCGCTCCTGGCCGGAATTCTTACGGGAGGACTTCTCCTCGGGTCCGCGATCGGGCGAGCTCGGGTCCGTCTGCCCTCGCTCCGGCCGGGCCCGGGGCCACGACCCGTGTACGGGTTCACGACGATCCTGGCCATCGGCATCGGGTCAACGCTCGGTGCTCCGCTCTTCCTGCTCATTCCGGTCAACGTGATCCAATACGAAATCGTCTCGATCCTCTCCCTGGTCCTTGCCGCGGCCCTCTCCATCGCCATGGCCAAGAACAACGCAGACAGCTACGGGGTGCTGAAGCGGAGCGGCCGGGTCGCGGTCGGCGGACCTGCCTTCGTCGGCGTCGCCCTGGGCACACGCAGCGCGAGGTACTTCATCTCGCGCTTCTCCATGGCCGTTGCGAACACGGCCCTGGCCGCGTACTGCGTCATCGTATTCGTGGTCTTCGTCTTCGGTTACCTCCCCGGCTTGCTGGGCGCGTACGGGCTCGGAGGACCGCTGACGTTCTACATCGTCGCTCTGATCATCATCCTCTTCGCCGCCTGGTTCGTGATGAACTCCATCTTCGAACGGCGGTACGCCCGGGTGATCGGCCGCGCCCAGATCGTCTTCACGTCCCTTCTCGTGCTCATCGTGGTCGCCCAGAGCTACCTCCTGGGCTCCGCGGGCGGGTGGAATCTCCGCGGCCTCGGCTCCGTTCCGCCGGGCTCCCCGCTGGACTGGGTCGGCCTGACCGTGGTGAACACGGGCTACTTGTACCTGCTCTTCTTCGGGTTCCAGGAGATCCAGGCCCTGGACCGCGAGGCCCATGACCGATCCCCGATCCCAATCCTCTCCTGGATCCGGCGGGGCTACACGGCGGATAAGGGGCGCTACTTCGGTGTCGCGATGGTCGTGACCGTCCTCATCGCCGCCGGAATCAACATCTTCTACGCGCTCGCCGTGTTCGCAGCGAACCCGTCTCCCGCGGGAGTCGCCAGCTCCCAGATCCCCGCCCTGTACGTAGCGCAGTCCGTCCTCGGCGGTCCCCACGAGGCCCTCATGGGCCTCGCCTTCATGCTGGCGACGTTCACGACCTTCGTCCCCGCGTTCCTCGCGGCCACGCGGCACATCCGGTCGCTCGGGGAGGACGGATTCCTCCCGCGGGCCATCGCACGCGGGTCCTGGCTCTGCGTCCTCGCGGCCATCGTGTTCCTCGTTGCGGCGGGACAAGACTTCCTCGTGAGCATCACGGACTACATGGTCCTCGTGAGCTTGGGGATTATCGCGCTGGCCGCGGTCTGGCTGCGGCGGAACCGAAAGGCGGCCGTGGAGCGCAAGGATGCGCTGGCTGTGGGCGTGGGCGTGTCGTGCCTAGGCGCGGCCGCGGCCTTGTACATCGTGACGCCGTCCGTCGCCGTGTTCGGTTCCCTGTCCATCGTCGTGGCCTTCCTGACATACGACCTCCTCGAGCTTGGCTCGTTAGGGACCCGGCTATTCCTCGCGGTCCTCGATGCGGTGACCTTCGTCCTCCTATCGATCTATCCGCGGACCTTCGAGGCTGCGGGAATCCCCGTCTTTCCTGGGCTCCAATCCGCCGCAGGGGACACCGGCGCCCTTCGAGTTGTCCTCCTGCTGTGCGGCCTCGTCCTCATCGTCAGCTTTGCCCTCGAAGTCGTGGTCCGCAAGGTCCCGCCCCCTACCGAGCCGCCGGCCGCGCCTGAGACGGAGTGATGGTCCGTTCCGAAGGACCCGGCCCTGGCGCGTCCCTCACGCGCTACGAGGGGACACCTGAACGTCGCGCTCGAGCCGCCATCCGCCATACCAGCCCTCGGGTTGTCCCCGCCGCGATTTTGGCATCGCAACGCTTATTATCAGGACGCCGACTACGAACGCCCGGGACGATATGGAGGTCCTTGAGGCCATCAAGTCGGTGAAGAGCGTGAGCAAGTACAAGCCGGACCCGGTCCCCGAGCAGAAAGTCCAGACGGTGGTGAACGCCGCGCGGCTCGCGATCAGCGCGGACAACCTCCAGCCCTGGAAGTTCATCGTTGTCTCGGACGAGGACCGCAAGCGGAAGCTGATGGGCATGACGACGGACGGCAGGAAGCTGCCCGACGCCCCGCTCATGGTCGTGGCCTGCGCTCGGCTCGACGAGGCCGTCGCGATGGTCGGCGGGTACATGAACTCGTACCCCGTCGACGTCGGCATGGCGGTCGCGCATCTCACCGTGGCGGCGACGAGTGAGGGGTTGGGGACCTCCTGGGTCTTCTCCTTCAACGAGGAGAAGGTGAAGAACCTGCTTGGCATCCCGGCGGACGCCCACGTCGTGGGGTTGACGTCGTTGGGCTTCCCGGAGGCCTTCGAGCCTCCCGCGGGGCGCAAGCACCTGTCGGAGATCCTGGCGTACAACGCGTACGAATAGGCACTTCCACCGGTCCCGCAACCTCCTCGAGAAGCGAAGGATGGCCCTCCGCGCCCTCACCCCAGGCAAGGCCGCCTACTGCAGCGACTGCGGAGCGGGCACGCTGCCCGACGCCGAGCGCTGCGAGAAGTGCGGCGCATCGTTCGAGGGGTTCATGGACGCCGTCCTCTGCCCCATCTGCAATTCCGTGAATCCCGCGGACGCCAAGGAGTGCAAGAAGTGCTCCGCGAAGTTCCCCGAGATCCGGACCGTGGACACGACCCCGAAGCCCGGGGAAGGCGGCCCCGAGGAGGAGTACCTCCGGAACATCCTGAGACTGAGTCGCGAGAAGGCCAAGGCGCGGTTGAGTCAGGTGGCCCCGCCGCCGGAAAGCCCGGGGTCCGAGCCCGTCTCCATGACGGAAGGCGACCGCGACCAGAGCGACCTCGAGGCATACCTCTGGAAGCTCGCGGAGCCTTTCGAAAAGATGATCGACCGGCGCAAGCAGCGCCTCGAGCAGATGGACGCGCTCATTGAGCGCGCCCGCGTGCGAATCAAGGCGCTCGAGTCCTCGACGAACGAGATCGAGGTCCGCGAGCGCGAGGAGCTCAAGCGGCAGATCGAGGAACTCCTCCTCGAGAAGGAGGACATCCTGAAGATCGAGGAGGGCCTCGTGGACATGGAGAACACGTACCGGAACATCCTCCGGATGCAGCAGGACGAGCTCAAGTCCAAGGAGTCCACCCTGCGCGCTCGGATCGAGGCGTTCCGGATGGAGCTGGAGAAGCGCGAACGGACGTTCGGCCAGATGCGCGAGCGGGAGTCGGACATCGTCCGGCGCGAGGACGAATTCCGGATCCTCATGAACCGCCTCCACGAGCGCGAGCGGGAGCTCGAGAAGCGCGAGGAACTCCTGCGCGACAAGGCACGCCTCCTGGACGAGCGCCATCACGCGCTGAGCGAGGCGGAAGTGGACATGGAGCGGCGGCGGTGGGCCCTGGAGAAGAAGGCTTCCACGCCCGGGCCGGGGGGGCAGGGCGGCGAGACGGTGATCACGGTGGGTCCGGCCGCGGAAGAGATGACCGAACTCAAGGCTCGGATGTCCCAGATGGAGGAGCAGCTCGAGAAGCTGCAGGTCGAGAAGGCCGAGCTCGCGAGCGCTCAGGAATCCCTCGTGAAGTTCCACGAGTCGATCAAGGGCGTGCTAAAGGACCTCGACGAGCTCCTCGGCGAGCTCCCCGACGAGAAGATCAGGCGGTTCGCGAAGTCGGATCGCTTCGCCGCGTACGAGAAGGTCATGGACGAGCTGGAGCTGTGACCATGCCCGGCCTCCGAGAGAAAGCCCGCAAGAGCCTCCAGAACCGGGACGGCGAGTCCGCGGCGTCGGAGGCTTCCACGGTCGTCCAGTTCGATGCCCAGCTCGCGGAGCTCGAGGCCAACGCCAAGGCGCGTGAGAGCGAGCTCCTGCGGGAGCTCGGCGAGCTTCGGAAACTCTCCGAGGCGAAGACGGTCCAGATCGCGAAGCAAGAGAAGGCCCTGGGAGCCTCCCAGGAGAAGCTCAAGGACCTTGAGGAGGAGAACAGCGAGCTCGCGGAAGATGCGAAGAAGGCCTCCAAGACCATGGAGGAGCTCCGGGAACAACTCGCGGAGGCCCACGTCGAGCTTGAGACGCTGCACCGGACCAAGGAGGTGGCCATGGACACATCTGCCGCGGCCAAGGAACTCGACAAGCGTACCACCTCCCTGGAATCTCAGGAAAAGGCCCTTCGGTCCCGCGAGGATGCGCTCCGGAAGCGCGAGGCCGACATGGAGAAGGCCGTCGGAGTCCTGGACGCGCGGAACAAGGATCTCAAGTCCCGCGAGTCCACGGTCTGGGCTAAGCAGGAGCAGCTCGACGCGATGGCGCGCGTCGTGAGGGCTGCCGAGAAGGAGATTGCGGACTCCCGGGCCAAGGTCGAGGCCCGCGAGGCGGAGCTCGTGGAGGCCCGCAAGACCCTGCAGACCTCCGCGGAGAAGCGCTCGGAGGCGCTCCAACAGGAGATCAAGACTCGCGACAAGGATCTCGCCAAGATCCGGAAGGAACTTGAAGCCGCCAAGGCGGACGCGGAGCGGCTCCGCCGCTCCCAGCAGGATCGGGAGATCCAACTCACCGAAGACGTCACGAAGGCCCACTACGCGGTCGAGCAGGAGCAAGAGAAGGCGACCCGGCTCCAGAAGGAGATTGACGACCTGCGACGCCGAGCCGGCAAGGCCGGAGAGCTCACCGCGAAAGAGGCCGACCTCAAGGCCCAGTGGGCTCGACTCGACGAGAAAGCCCGCGAGGTGTCCGACCGCGAGGCGGAGCTCGCGGCACAGGCGAAGGAGCTCCGGGTGCGCGAGGACGAGGCGCAGCGGGTGGCGAAGGCCGCGGCGGAGAAGGCCCTCGAGGCGGAACGCCAGCTCCGGGCGATCAAGGAGCGCGAACGCTCCGTGGAGAAGGCGGAGAAGAGGTCCAAGGAAACCTCCGACCGCCTCGCCGCGGAGCACACGTCCAAGGAGGAATCGTGGGCCACGGAGACCGAGGACCTGCGGAAGGCCGTCCAGGCTCGCGACCGCGAGCTGGCCAAGCGGGATAAGGATCTCGAGGCTCTCCAGGCGGGCTTGAAGTCCGCGAAGGACGGCCTTCAGCGACGCGAACTGGAGCTCACCACGGAGATCACCCGCACCAAGGCGGACCTGGACGGGGCGCGAGGCCAAATCGACGCCCTGGAGCGGGAACTCCGGGAGGCACGGAGCGGGACCGCGAAGGCGGGGGACCTGAGCACCCGCGAAGCCGCCCTCGAGCGAGGCCGCGCGGAACTCGCCGACCGCGAGAAGCAGCTCGGATCCGCTCGCGCGGATCTTGAATCACGATTGAAGATCGCCCAGCGCCGCGAGGAGGAACTCGAGCGACGGGAGGCAGTCCTGACCAAGGCGGAATCCGATTCCCAGGCCGGTCTGCGCGCCCTCCGAGATCGCGAGCGTGAGGCCCTTCGCCTGGAGAAGCGCGTCGAGGAGAAGACGAAGGCGTTCGAGTCGCGCACAGGGCGGCGAGACCAGGAACTCCAGGAGAGGCAGGATGCGCTCGCGAACCTGAAGCGTGACCTGGAGTCTCAAGCCGCCGCGCTGGAGAAGGAGTCTCGAGAGCTCACCGAGCTCCGAGAAATCCTCACAGGCCGGCAGACGGAACTCGAGCGCCGTGAGGCGGCGGTCCAAGGTGCCGAACAGGAGGCAACGGGCGCCCTGGCCGCAGTCAAATCCCGGGAGGACGTCGCCGGGAAGCGCGAGGCCGCCGCCGCGGCTTCGGACGCAGACCTCCAGGCCCGGGAGGACCAGCTCGAGAAAGCCCTCCGCAAGCTCGAGGGCGAACGCGCCGCGCTCGAAAAGGCCCGCGAGGATCTCTCCGCGCGCCGCACGGAGATCGATCGGTTGCAAAAAGGGATCAAGCTCACGAGCTCCCAGATCGACGAACGCGAGACGGGTCTCCTGAAGCGCGAAGAGGGGCTCGCCGAGGAGACCAAGACCCTCGAGGCTGCCCGGGCGCAGGCGAAAGCCGATCTCGACGAGGTCCGGAAGGCGGAACGCGTCCTGCAGAGGCGGGAGGCCCTCCTGGCACGGCGCGAAGAGGAGCAGACGCAGACGGCGCGGGCCCAGGCGACGACCGAGAAGGACCACAGGGCCCGCCAAGCGAGCTTGGAGCGCGACGCCGCGGACCTGGACCGGCGGCGGGAGGATCTCGAGTCCCACGGGAAGGAACTCGACCTCCGGGCCAAGGAATTCCGGTCCGCCTTGGAGTCCCACAAGGCCGCCTTGGCGAAGTTCAAGTCGCAGGAGGAAGACCTTGAGGCGCGCGAGGACGGGCTCGCGTCCCGCGGAGCGGACGTGGAACGCCGGGAAGTGGGGCTCGCGAAGGGGCTCGCGGGGCTCAAGGAGGGGACCGCAGAGCTGACGAAGTCGCGTCGGGCGTTCGAGGCGGAGCGAAAGGCCCTCGATGCCACACGCGCCGACCTGACCACGAAGATGCAGTCCGCGGAATCCCGGCTACGAGACGTCGCGGCCTTGGAGGCAAGGCTCGCGGAGCGGGAAACGGCGGCCGCGGCCGCTGAGGCCAATCTCGCGAAGCAGGCGAAAGGTCTGGAGGCGGCCCGCAAGGAGTTCGAGTCCGAGCGGACGACGGCGGACGCGGATCGGCGGCGCCGGGAGTCCGAGGCCCGGGCCGAGCTCCAGCAGGCGCGCCGCCTCGTGGCGATTACGGAGAAGAAGGAAAAGGATCTGGGGATACGCGAAACGGCCCTCCGAGGCAAGGAGGAGGAACTCCGGCGCCTGGAGGCCGAACTGGACCGGCGGGAGGCGGGCCTGGAGGTCGCGCGGAAGACCTTGTCCCAGCAGGAGATCGATCTCGGAGACCTGGACGGCCGGCTCGGGCAACGCGCGAAGGAGCTCGCCCGGCGCGAGCAGACGGTCGAACAGGAAACGGAGGCGCTCGAGGCCCGCGGGAAGGACCTCGCCGCCACCGGCCGCGCCCAGGGCCAAGAGGCCCGGGAGATTGCCGCGGCTCAAAAGGACCTCGCACGCATGCGGTCCTCCCTCTCCGTCCTGGAGAAGAAGGTCCGATCCGAATCCAAACGCCTCGAGGAACGCCTCGAAGCGCTCAAGGCCAAGGAGGCCGAACACTCCGCCCACGAGGAACGCCTCTCCGCGCGGGAGAGCGAGCTCGCGGGTCGCGAGACGGACCTCAAGGAGAAGCTTTCCGACCTCGCGAAGGCCGGAGCCGGAATCGAGAACCAGCGCTCGGAGATTGCGAAGCGCGAATCGGGTCTGCAGGTCCTCGCGTCCACCCTTGAGAAGCGTGAGGGAGACGCCGAGCGACTCGGGCAAGCACTCGCGAAGAAGGGATCCGATCTCGAGAAGGGGCTCAAGGAGGCCAAGGAGGAGCGGGCCCGGCTCGCGGCGGAGGCGCGGCAGACCGCGGAGGAGAGCCGTGGCCTGGACCGAGCTCGACTCGAGTTGGCCAAGCGGGAGAAATCCATCGAGGCGTCTGCAGCTACCGTACGATCCCGTGAGGACGAGGCCGCGGACCTGAAGTCCAAGGCGATGACCCTGCTCAAGTACGCAGAGAAGAACGCCGAGAGCAAGCGCCGCGAGCTGGAGGATCGCATGAAGGAGGAGGCCGCCCTCGTCGAGGAGCAACGGGCGTCCCTCGAGGAGGTCGCCCGCGCCCGCGAGGATCTCGACCAGCGTCAGCGGCGGCTCGACGCGGCACGGGCGGAGCACGACGCACGGGGGAAGGCCTTGGAGCAGCGCGACGCGCGGATCAAGGAGGCGGAAGCTGCCGCGGCGAAGGAGCGGGCGGAACTCAAGTCCCTTTGGAAGAACCTCGAGACCGAGGGTGCAAGGGTCGCACGCAAGGAGGAAGCCATCGAGGTGCTTGTGGCCAAGATGCTCGAGAAGGAGCGAGAGACGCTCGACGACGAGACCCAGAAGGTCCGGTCCATGGCCTCGGACCTGAAGACCAAGGATCGCTCCCTCGAGAAGGAGCGCGTGCGCCTCGCGGCCCTGCAGCGAGACGTCGAAGGGATCAAGGGTAGCCTGGAATCCCGGGAACGCGCCGTCCGCGCCCAGGAAGACGAGCTCGAGCGGCGCCGGGAGGACATCCGCCGCATGCGAGAGCAGATCGAGGAACTCCTCTGATCAGCGGTCCTGCGCGGGCTTGCTCGGATCCGTGGGCGATTGCGTCGGCTGTTCCGCGGTGGAGGGCCAGGCGACCTCGTGCAGGTACAGAATCCCCATCCCGAAGAGGGGCACGAAGATCAGCGAGCTCAGGAGATGGTACAGCGTGAAGGGCACCTGGAGCTCGAGGACGTTCCAGAACGTGAGGCCCATCGGCTGCGCGATCAGGTAGTACTGGCCCACGTCTGTCCAGAGGTCGTATGCCACGGTCAAGGGGATGCTGAGCGTGGTGAGCAGGGCCACGGA
>DASQGG010000085.1 GCA_035632695.1 Thermoplasmata archaeon | reverse complement strand
AGTTCTTCCCCGTGAGCCGATACGTCCTGTGGGGCTACCAGTTCAAGAGCGTCGCGGCCCTCGGACCCATCCTGGGGCCCTTCATCGGCATCACGTTCGGGTGGCTCCCCGCGCTCCTCTGGATCATCGGGGGGAACTTCTTCATCGGCTGGCTGCAGGACTATGGCGCGCTCATGCTTTCCGTGCGGCGGGAGGGTCGGTCCTTCGGACCCATCACGTACGAGTTCACGGGCGCCTCGGGTCGGCGGAACCTGCTGGCCTTCGTCCTGTTCTACCTGATCATCATCTCAGCGACGTTCATCGCCCTGATCGCGGCGTTCTGGCAGGCGTACCCGGGGACCTTCATGGCCACGATGGGGATCTTCGTGGCGGGCATGATCTGCGGCCAGCTCCTCTACCGCTACAAGGTCAACGTGTTCGCGGTCACGATCCTGGGGCTGCTCATGGTCGTCGGGAGCATCTACTTGGGCGTGCTCGTGCCCATCTCGCTCAGTGGCGGGTCAGGCGTGCTCTCCGTGAACCTCGGGTTCTGGGCGCCTGCCGTGTGGGCCCTGATCTGTCTCGTGTTCCTCGCACTGGCGGCGATCCTCCCCACCCCCGCCTTCGTGCAGCCCACGAACTACCTCGCCTTCTATCCCGCCTACGCGGCGATCATCTTCATCCTGATCGGCGCCGTGATCACGCCGTTCACGAACGTGACTGTCCAGATGCCCGCGGGGCCCATCTTGTTCGACTCCCTCCTCGGGCCCATCTGGCCCATCCTCTTCGTCGCGATCGCGTGCGGCGCGATCTCGGGATGGCACAGTCTGGTCAGTTCGTCGTCGACCTCAAAGCAGCTGGACATCGAGACGGATGCCCTGCCGGTGGGCGGCGGTGCCATGCTGTCCGAGGGCCTCCTCGCTCTCGCATCCCTGATCGCGTACATGGTCCTCGCACCCTCGTGGTTCACCGGCCACACAAACGTCGCGTCCTGGGTTCAGGGCGCCTACGTGCTCACGTCCCCGTTCCTCGGAGGCCTCACCCAGCCTGTGCTCACGACCTTCTTCGGTCTCGTCCTGGTGATCTACGCGATCACGGTCCAGGCTCTCGTGACGAGATTCTTCCGCATGGTCGCCTCGGAGACCTGGGGCGAGGGTCGGTTCCGTCCTCTGGGCAACAAGTACGTGGCCACGGGCGTAGGCCTCGGGGTGCCGTGGCTGTTCGCGATCAGCGGCAGCTGGTGGGCCCTCTGGCTCTACTTCGGTGGCGCGAACCAGCTCCTGGCCGGGCTCGCGATCATGCTGATCACGATTCACCTGGCGAAGGTCCGGGCGCCTACGAAGTACTCGCTGATTCCGGGGGTGTTCATGGTCGTCACGACGCTGGCCGCGTTGCTATGGGAGACTTGGATCTTCGTCAGCGCGGTCATCCTGTACGCGCAGGGCAAGATCGCGGCGAACATTGGAGGCGTGCTGGGCAACGTCCGCGCGCCAATCAACACGGCGGCGAACGCCGTGTGGGCGCTCGCCGTGAACGGCGTCTTCGTCGTCGTCGGCGCGGTGCTGTTCCTGGTCGGACTCTCGATGGCCATCAAGCTCTTCCGGAGCTACAGCCGCAGCATGGCGGAGGCCAAGGCTCCTGAGGTGGCGGCCGCGGACGGAGGCAAGCCGGAGAAGTAGGCGGCGCGACGCGCGCAAAGCCTCAAGAGAGACCGGCGGTACTAGCGGAGGTCAGGAGCGGAGCGAGATGACAGACTCGACGGACGCCGGCAAGAAGCCCAAGGGCCGCGGCTCGAAGGTCGCCCGGAACGTGAAGGGCGTGCTCTACGGCATGGCGGCCCACGGCCACGTGACCGCCGCGCTCCGGACCCGGATGCACCTCGAGCACCTGTTCATGTTCATCACCCTCGGGGACATGCTCGGGGTGCCCGTGATCCCGCCGTACTACTCCCTCCGGATCCTGCCGTACGCGGTCCCGAACATCAAGGCGTGGAAGCAGCGGGTGTTTCGAGAGCGAGACTTCACGGACAACGTGTTCTGAAGGGAGTCCGATGGGCCTCGAGTCGTTCTTCGAGCAGAAGGGAGACAAGGGGATCGTCATCTTCGCGGGGAAGGGAGGCCTCGGGAAGACCACGTGCAGCGCGGGCCTGTCTCACTACATGGCCTCGAAGCGCGGTCGCCGCGTGATGTGCTTCTCCACGGACCCCCAGGCGAGCCTGAGCGACATCTTCGACCGGGACATCTTCGGGAAGGGGACGATTCAGGTGATCCCGAACCTGGACGTCGTGGAGATCGACGCCGACAAACGCGTTGCGGACTACCAGGCCGAGGTGAAGCAGAAGATCCTCACGATGTACGGCCTGACCGAACTGCCGCAGGAGATCGAGGAGTACATCGACTCGACGTCCGCCGAACCGGCGATGTACGAGTCGGCCACGTACGACGCGATGGCGGACCTTGTGGCGACCAGCCACCACGACCTCTATGTGTTCGACATGCCGCCGTTCGGCCACGGCGTGCGCATGATCGCCATGGCGGAGATCCTGAGCAAGTGGGTGGGTAAGATCACGGAGGCGCGAGAGAAGGCGCAGGAGTACGAGGCGATCGCGGCCACCCTGAAGGGCGGGAAGGTCTCCGAGGACGAGGTCCTCCGCGAGCTGAACGACATCCAGGCCAAGATCACCCGCTTCACGGACCTCATGGTGGACCAGAAGCGCACCTCGTTCTTCATGGTCCTGATCCCGGAGCGGATGGCGATCCTGGACACGGAGCGGGCGCTCCAGATGTTCGACGCGCTCGGGCTGCAGATGGCGGGCCTCATCGTGAACCAGGTGTACCCGCCGGAATTGCTCGAGGCGAAGGGTGAAGCGGGCGAGTTCATGCGGAACCGCGCCCAGAGCCAGCAGAAGTACCTGGCCGAGATCAAGTCCAAGTTCGGCTCCAAGGTGGTCGCCGTACTCCCCATGTATCCGAAGGAGCCGCGGGGTCTGGACATGATTGCGCGGGTCTCGGAAGACCTCATGCACGGGCCCGGACTCTAGGAGGGGAACGATGACGACTCTGCCCGAACTCCTGAAAGACCGAACCAGTCTCCGGTACATCTTCACGGGCGGAAAGGGTGGCGTGGGGAAGACCGTGTCCGCGGCGGGCCTCGCCTACCACTACGCCGAGGACGGCGAAACGGTCCTCCTGGCCTCCCTGAACCCCGTGCACTCCCTGTCGAGCCTGTTCGGCCAGGACCTCTCCGGCGGCAAGGTGCGCGCCGTGCAGGGGACGAAGGGCGTGCACGCGGTCGAGGTCGAGACCACGGAGGTCGTGGCCAAGTACCGCGAGTCCATCAAGGGTCGGGTGAAGGAGTTCCTCAAGTGGGCGGACATCCCCCTGGACGCGCGGCCGTTCATCGAGATCGCGACGACGAACCCGGCGTTCGAGGAGAGCGCCATGTTCGACCGAATGGTCGACTACATCCTGACGGAAGGCGAGTCCTACGACCGGGTCATATTCGATACCGCAGCCGTGGCCAACGCGGTGCGGCTCATCGGGCTGAGCAAGATCTACGGCCTCTGGCTGAACCGGATGATCGATTCGCGGAAGGAGGCCCTCTCGTTGCGCGTGCAGCTCTCCTTCCGCAAGGAGAAGATGATCGAGGAGGTCAAGAAGGACCCGCTCATGGCGGACCTGATCTCCATGAACGAACGCTTCGAGAAGGCGAAGACCGTCCTCGTGGACCCGGAGCGCACGGCCTTCTTCTTCGTCACCCTGCCCCTGGGCCTGCCCATCGCGGTCGTCCGGCGGTTCATCGGGATGGTCCGGAAGTTCAACATCCCGGTCGGCGGCGTGATCGTGAACGAGATCCTGCGACCTGAGGTGGCGCAGATGGCCGGGGCGGGCGACTACCTGGTGAACAAGTACCAGGAGCAGCTGGGTTACATGCGGACGCTCTACCGCGACCTCGGGCCACTGGTGGTCTCTTACATTCCGCTGTACCCGTCCGAGGTCACCGGCACGGACGCCGTGGCCCGCGTGTCTTCAGACATGATGAACTACACGCCGGCTTTTGTCCCCGAGCTGGCGAGCACGGCATGAACCCGCCGGCGACGCGGGACCACGTGATCGCGGCCACGCACTTCGTCCTCGGGCCTACGAACTTCCTGGTCCTCCGCCTCCCGGGGAACTGGGATCTCCGGATCGGGCGCAATCCTTCGGACATCGACTACATGGTCGAGTTCGACGGCGTCCGCTGGGCCCGGGAAGGCCAGGCCACCGCCTTCCTGATCGACGAGAAGGCGAAGCGGGCCATGGAGCTCGACGTGCGCACGGCGAAGGGGGCCCTCCGCGCGCCGGCCCTCGAGTCGGTCCAAGAGGGGTCCTGTGAGATCGGGGGGCATCCGGCGACCTACCGACTCGGAGAGACGCGGCTGGGCTTGCGCAAGAACAAGCCGTTCCACGTGCTCCACGTGACGTACCGCTGCGAGGAGACCCGTCGAAGCATCACCATGAAGTTCCTCGCCCGCTCCGAGCCGTCGGAGCTGGCCGCGCTCCTGCCGGTCATGGCGGGGAGCCGCTGCCACTAGACGTCAGCGCCTCCGCGAGATGCCGGAGCCCGCCGAGGATGCCTTTCAGGCTCCCAGGGGCCACGCCGACGGACGCCGCGATCCCGGAGTCGCTGCCCGCGGTCACATGGAGTGCCGAGAGATTCTCGAGGAGCCCCGGGTCGAGACCTTTGAGGAACGGTTCCACGAATCTCTCGTGGGAGGCGGACACGGACCACTGCCGGCCGCCGAGCTCCAAGGGGGACCACGATTGCGTCGCCCGGAGCCGGCGTCTCCCGATGCGGCTCTCGGGATCGACGAGCTCGAAGGCGAACTTCGGGGTCCGGCGGAGGGACGCCTCGATCACCGCGGCGTCCCGGCGTCCCTGGGCCAGGCCCAGCCCCCAGTTCAGCGGCATCTCCCGCGGCAGAAGCGTGACGACCACGGCCAGGTCCCGCAGGGGCGGGTTCGCGCCCTCCGTGGTCATGCGGAACGCCGTGGTCCCGAAGGGTTGGACCTTGGAGGTCCCCCCCTGCGCCAAGAGCGCGTCCCGGAGTTCGTTCGCCAGGCGCCGTGCGTACCGGCGGTTCCAGATGCTCCCGGCGAAGTACCACACGATGAAGACGACCGCGATGCCCAGGACGGCGATCAGGCCCGGGTCCAGATCCGCCACGCTACCGGAAAGACCGTTCGGGCTGTAAAGGCTCGCCTGCGGAGCCGTCCAAACGTTTATGCGCCGTCAGGAGTCCATGGGTGGCGAGGGGGTCTGTGAGCCGCTGGAGACGCGCCGCCCGCATCCTCAAGGAGATGCTGTGGGGGCTCTTCTTCTACGAGCTGTACACGGAGCAGATGAAGCTCCGGATGCGGTACAACGACGCGGTCAACCTGCTCGTCTTCTCCGAGCAGCTCGGCATCCCGCTTATGAATTCTTACGTCTCCATGCGGCTCCTGCCCTATTTCGTGGGGCAGCTGGAGGGCTGGAAGCGCCGCGAGGTCCGGGAGCGGGATTTCCTGGAAGAGGCGCCCGACCTGCACTAGTCCCGGGGACCGCGATTCCGCCGTCGTGGACGGTGCCGCACCGCCAGCAGTCCGTCCGGGCGATGCCGTTCCAGACCGCGCAGGCGGGGCAGAGCCAGCGGCGGTCGAACGGGATATGCGACGGTAAGAGTGGATCCTGACCGTAACCGGCGCCGCAGCTCCAGCAGGTGTCCCGATCGAGCTCATTCGGGACCTCGCAGGCCAGGCAGGTCCACGAGTGCGTGGAGACGCTGAACGAGCGTACGCGATGGGAAATCCAGCCTGCGATGGTGACGATGCTCGAGAGCGCAGACGCGACGAACGCCGGGAAGCCCATCGGGCATCACGTCTTCGGGTTCTCCCGCTTAAACCCTCGGTGAAGGCTATCGCGGATGAGTCTTGAACCGGGCCGCGCGCGGACCCGATGCGCATTCCGCGCCCGCGTGAGATTCCTTATCCTCGCGCGCCATGACCGGATGTGGTCCGCCCTCGCTACGAGCTCCCTAACGGCCTCCGGCCCGCGGCGCTCGCCGAGCGGCGCCTGTTCTACTCGCGGCTCATGGACTACGACGCCGCGGAGCGCTGGTTCGCGTCGTTCCCGGGGGAGCGGCTCTTCGCCCTGATCCTGGGGCGCCATTCGGGGATCTATCCCCGGCGCTTCCGCTCCCTGAAGAACATCTCCCTCCTCGTGGAGGACGCCCGCACGGTCCGGGAGCTCCGGCCCTACCTGCTCAAGTATCTCCCGGAGGGCGTGTACTACGACCGGAACGCCTACCTCTCCGTGGACGGAGCGCGGCGCGACGGGCTGGACTACGCCCACGCCTGGCGGAGCCACTGGGTGCGCGGGCAGGAGCTCGCCTTCGACCTGGACCCGGAGAACCTCGACTGCCCGATTCACGGCGATATCACGGCCAAGATGCGCCGCCACCAGGGGCTGTCCTTCTGTGACTGGGAGTTCGAGGAGACGCGGCGCCAAGCCGCGGAACTCCACGATGCCCTGGCCCGGGAATGGTCCACGCTCTCCGTGGTCTACTCCGGACGAGGATTCCATGTGCACGTCCTCGATGAGGACGCGTACGCCCTGACGAAGACCGAGCGGACCCGCATCGCGCGCCGCTTCGGGACGCGGTTCGCCCTCGACGAATGGGTGACCACGGGGGAGATGCGTCTCATCCGTCTTCCGTACTCCCTGCACGGCATGGTGTCGCGGATCGTGGTGCCGGTCCCCCGCAATGCCCTGGAGGACTTCGGCTATGACGATGCTCGAACCACGCCCGCGTTCCCGCGCGGATGACTACTTCCGGGCCCGCTTCTCCTTGCGGCCCGAGTAGTAGGCCTTCTTCTTGGCGGCCTTCTTGCCGCCCTTCCGCTTGGTCGCCTTCTTGGGCATTCGCCAGGGGCAAGGCGCTCTGAGGATTCAATCCTTCGCAGCGGACGGAGGGTCCCCTCCGACCGATGCAGTCATGATCAGAAGAAGCGTGGGCGCCGATCGCGGCGCGACCATGGCCCACCTAGTGCTCGCACGTGCACGCGTCGTCGGCCTGCGACCGGCTGGGCTGAGCCGTGAGGATTACGGCCGCGCTCGCGAGCACATCGCACGGATGATCCGCAGTCTCGACCGGGTGGGCAGGGGCGTGTTCGGAGGCTTCGCCGCCGAAGTGGACGGCCGCCACGCCCGCGCGGAGCGGCGTGGGGTGTGCGGGGGTTGCCGCTGCGCGGGTTCGGCCCAGGACCGAGGTCAGCCACTGACGGATGCCGCCCGTTCGCGAGGCCGGTTCGACCTCGGCGGGGAGGGTCCAGGCGAGGCTGTCCGCAGCGTGCTCGAGGCGTGCGTAGCGCAGGGCGTCCTCGGTCTGCGAAGGGCTCAAGCAGGCGGGAACGCGGTAGAGATCGGACGGTCCCCTCATCGGGTCCACCTCCGAAGCGCCTCGAGGTCGAGGAGGTTCCGCCTCGCGCCCACGGGTTCACGATTCACGCGGTCTTTTGTGCGGATGTTACGCATGTTTTTGTCACCCCAATGTCGGTTTGGGTAATACAGACGCCGACTATTAAAACTATCGATTGTCCGACCCAAACGGTTATATGTAGGTCTACAATATCTATTGAGTAGGTGGGTATGGCATGCGGTCCTTCAAGGTGATCAAAGACCCCGAGGCGTTCCAGCTCCTGGCGGACGAGACGCGACGGCGAATCATCTATCTCCTCCGGGCCAAGGAGATGACCGTCGCGCAGATCGCCGAGGAACTCAAGCTCACGCCGCAGGCCATCTACCACCACATCCGCAAGCTCAAGGACGCCGACATGGTCGAAGTCGCCAGGGAGGAGCGGGTGGACCACTTCATCGAAACGTACTACCGCGCGACCGCCGAGATGTTCAACATGGCCCACGGGCAGAGCGGGAGCGAGAAGGTGATGGAGGAGGAGACCCGCGAGGCGCTCAGTGCGCTCGACAAGGTGGGTCTCAAGGTGGAGGTGGACGCGGAACTCGTTACCAAGGTCGTCGAGCTCATGAAGAACATGAAGGAGCCCGGATCGACCACGCAGTGGACGGAAAAGGTCAACGAGCTCGACGACCTAAGCTTCCTCTCCAAGCAGGCCCTCCTCGAGTTCATCACGCTCATGGCGATGAACGACAAGGAGTTCGAAACCTTCCTGAAGTGCTACCGCGAACTGCGGAAGACCCTGCGGTCCACCCTCCAGGAGCCCATGGCCATCGCCGTGAAGTCCTAAAGGCTCCTCCCGTCGTTCGGCGGCGACACGCGTATGGGCCGGGCAAGCCTCCGGGTCGGGCATGAAGGCTCGATTCCGGTACACGGGCATCCGCGTGCGCGACCTGCGTCGTTCGCTTGCCTTTTATACGAGGTTCTTTGGCATGGAGATCATCGGCCGAGGGACGATGCCGCACGGCGGGAAGTACGTCCACCTGCGGACCCCGGGGTCCCAGCAGCGCCTTGAGCTGAACTGGTACCCGAAGGGCAGCCGGTTCTACACGCCCTACCGGCGAGGCGAGGAGATGGACCACCTGGCCTTCGTGGTCCCGGACGTGCGCGTCGCGTACCGCGAGCTGGTTCGAAACGGGGCTCGGCCTGCGGTGGACCCGGCCCATTCCGAGGGCACGGAGGTCTACG
This sequence comes from Thermoplasmata archaeon, assembly GCA_035632695.1. Lineage (NCBI taxonomy): Archaea > Methanobacteriati > Thermoplasmatota > Thermoplasmata > Thermoplasmata archaeon. The sequence goes on along the minus strand of DASQGG010000085.1, from coordinate 13,118 downwards.
TCAAGGATCCGGACGGGATCTGGATCGAGCTACTGCAGTAGCCCCAGGCGCGGTGGCCGGGCCTCCGTCGCCGGAGTTAGGCCAACCTGAAATCCGGAGTCCTGCTCGGAGCAGCCGCGCGGAATGGAAGCCTCTTATACCGCGAGCTCGTGATACGTCCAATGACCGAGTCAGATTCCAATCCTCCCCGGCGCATCGAAGCGATCCTGCCCAGCCGCGAGACGATCGAGGGTGCGGGTGTGCACCTCCGCCGCGCGTTCGGGTACTACGAGGTGCCGCGCCTCGACCCCTTCCTCATGCTCGATGACTTCCGCTCCCAGAATCCTGCCGAGTTCGTCGCGGGATTCCCCTGGCATCCGCACCGCGGGATCGAGACGGTCACCTACATGATCGACGGCTTCGTCCAGCACGAGGACAGCATCGGCAACAAGGGCGTCATCCGGGCCGGGGACGTCCAGTGGATGACCGCGGGCAGCGGGATCATCCATCAGGAGATGCCCAAGCACCTGGACGACGGGAAGATGGGCGGCTTCCAGCTCTGGGTGAACCTCCCTGCGGACCACAAGATGATGGACCCACGATACCGGGAGGTCAAGAGCGGCGTCATCCCCCAGTTCGAGGCCGCGAAGGGCGTGACCGTCCGCGTGATCGCCGGCGAGGTCCACGGAGTTCAGGGACCCGTCCGAGACATCGTCGTCGAGCCCGAGTACCTCGACGTCCGGATCGAGCCCCATGGCGCGTTCGAGCATTCGATCAAGGAGGGCCACCGCGCCTTCGCGTACGTACTCGGTGGCCGCGGGCGGTTCGACGAGGACAGCGGGGAGATCGTTGACCACGAAAACCTGATCCTGTATCGGGATGGGGACCGCGTGCGGATCGAGGCGATGGATCAGCCTCTCCGATTCCTCCTCGTGTCCGGCAAGCCTCTCCACGAGCCCGTGGCCTGGTGGGGACCGATCGTGATGAACAACCGCCGGGAACTCGAAGCCGCGGTCCAAGAGTTCCAGAACGGGACGTTCGTCAAGCAGGGCGCCGCGGTGGCGTGAGCGCCGGGCGTGCAACCGCGGGACCTTTCGGCGTACCGACGGGCCCGTACCCGAAGCGAGGGACAACTCATTTCATGGGCGGGTTCGGCGGCGGAGGCAGGTAGCGAACCCGGCGTCGACGACCCCGCACGATGAGGAGCACCGCGGCAACGGCTGCAAAGACCACGACGAGGAGGAGCAGGAGGAACAGCGTGGTGGTGTCCATCCCAGCGAATCCGCCGCTCCCTGCGTTCGACACGGTGACCCGCTCCGTGGCCGTCGCGGAATTGCCTGCGGCGTCAAAGGCGACCGCGGTCAGCGTGTGTGCGCCGTTCGTGACGCCCGCCGTGTTCAGGGGGAATGTGAAGGGCGCGCTCGTCACGTTGGCGACCGGCACGCCGTCCACGAGGAACTCCACCCGGACCACGCCGACGTTGTCGGAGGCGGTCGCCTCCAGGGTGATCGTCCCGGAGACGTTCGCCTTCGCCGCCGGCAGGACGAAGGCCACCGTGGGCGGGGTGGTGTCCCGGACCGTCACGGTCATCGTGGCGGAGCCCGTGTTCCCTCCCGTGTCCGTCACGGTGAGCGTGACCGTGAACCTCCCCGCGTTCCGGAAGAGGTAGGATGGGGTGGCGCCGTGGAGAACCCGGGGCGACCCGTCCACGAAGGTCCAGGTGTAGCTCGTAATGCCCGTGTCGTCCGTGGACCCGGCCCCGTTGAACGTTACCGTCGCGCCCTGGTTCACGGTCTGATCCGGTCCAGCCCGCGCGACGGGCGGGATCGTGTCCGCGGCAACCTGGAACAGGGTGACGGCGCGGCCGTAGTTGGACCCCGCGTCCCAGGCCTCGAGGAGCGCCGCATAGCTGCCGCCCGGCACGGCGGTCCCGACGGACGCCGACAGGCTCCCGACGCGGAAGCCCGGGGCGGACACCGGGACGCTGCCCAGGACGGTCTGGGAGGTCAGGTTCACGAGGAGACCGGTCGCCGCAGGCGTGAACGTGGAGGTCGGCTGATCTTGGGGACCGAAGACCCCGTAGCCCGTGGACACGTACAGGAGACTCCCGGACCGGATATCGAACAGGGCGGCGGCGTACGTGGGAATGGTCAGCGACGCGTTCGTCCACGTGCCGGACACCAGGATCTCGTAGGCGCCCCAAGGCGCCGCGGTCCACCAGGTGGAGCTGGTTCCATCGGACAGGCGGGCCACCTGCATGCGGGTGTCCCATGTCGACCGGACGACCTGCGTGTGGGGACCCGTCGCGGTCGTGGACACGGAGCTGTCCGGGAGCATTCCGAGGTCCAAGAAGGTGCCGTTGCCGCGGGAGGTGGCCATCTGGAGGAGTACGGACAGGTGAACATGGTCCGGGCTCGTCTCGTTGATGTCCGCGGACGGCGCGGTGGGGTTGCCGAGCCCAACGTTGACCGCCGGGGTCGCGGTGAAGTTCGAGATCTGCGGTGGGGTGGCGTCCGGCGTGATCGTCAGATTCACCCAGATCGTGCTGCCCGCGGACGGGTTGACCGCCGCGGTCGCTGCCGTATAGCCGTACGCGGTTGCGCGCAGGGTCTGGGGCGCTGGCATTACGGCGAACGAGTAGTATCCTGTGCTGTTCGTGTAGCCGTACAGGTATGCGGGCCCGTAGCCCATGGTGCGCACGAGCGCCGCGGAGACTCCGCCGCTCGTCAGGGAGTTGCGCACGTATCCCTTGACCGTGACGTTCGTGTTCAGGCTGGGATAGAGAGCGATCGAAAGGGACAGGGACGTGGACACGGCTGGAACCGCGCCGGACCAAGTCTGATAGCCCGTGGCCCATGCGTATCCGGTGAGGCTGAGTCCGGCAGGGACCGGAACCGTGGCGATGCCCGACGCGCTCGCGGTGGCGAAGCTGGAGCCGATGGTCCAGTACATGGAGACCGCTGCACCCGCGATGGGAAGACCCGTCGTGGCGTCCGTGACGTTGGCCACGATCTGGGCGTTCAGCCGCTCGAGGGTGATGTTCGCCCACGTGGTCGCGTACGCCGTCGTGGTCACGTAGAGCATGGCGCCTACGTAGGGCGCGGCTCCGTACACGCGCAGCGAGACGGCAGGGCTCGGCGGCAGGACGAAGCTGTAGAGGCCCGTAGCGTCGCTCGTGGCGCCGGCCGAGTACCCGGACCGGACGTCGGTGGCGTACACGTACTCGTTGCCGAGGGGCAGGCCTGTCCCGCCATCGAGCACGTACCCCTTCACGGGAGCTACAATGGGCCAGAGGGTGATGTTGACCCACTGGACCCCGGTGACGAAGAAGAATGCATAGGCGGTCCAGGATGTGAAGCCCGGGGCGCTCGCGGCCACGTAGTAGTCGTCGACGGGGACCGGGACGGCGTATGCGCCGGCTGCGGAGGTCCGCGCTTGATCGTAGTAACCCGAACTCCAGAACGGACTCACGACGACGAGGGCGTTGCCGATCCCGGCGCCCGTGAGCCCGTTCATGACGGACCCGCGGATGCGGCTCGTCAGGGGAATGAGGTAGAGGTTCAGGGCGGTTTGCCCGGGGAAGGTGGCGTAGGCCGTCGCGGAGTACGGCGCGTAGGCGAGGGCGTCGCCCACGAGGGCGATCGTCCCAAGGGGTGTGTGGAGCGAGTAGCGGCCCGTCGCATTGGACACCGTGGACGCGAACTGCTGGCCGTTCACGGAGGCCGTGACGGTAGCGCCCGGGATCGGTGTGTAGTTCGTGGAATCCTCCACGGTGCCGTTGATCCAGTAGGACAGCGTCATCGTCGTCATGGTGAAGTTGTACCAGATCGAGCTGCCCGCGTTGGGGTAGAGGTAGGAGTGGCTGTACGGGACGTAGCCCGTGACGCCGTCCGTGCTGAGGACGTACGTGGCGGGGACGAGGTCGATGCGGTAGTAGCCCGTCGCGTTGAGTCCGCTCGAGTTCGTGTACGGCGATCCGTAGTAGAAGTAGGCCGTGCTCATGACGACGCGGCCCACCGTGATGCCCGCGTTCGTGGCGCCGTCCGTAACGTAGCCCTGGATGTGGGCGGATCGCGGGGACGCGGCGGTTAGGGACACATTGAACCAGGTGGTCAGGCCCGACCCCACCCCCGCGGACGTCGCATTCGCCGAGTACGCGGGGGCCGACACGGTGACCGTGTACCGGTGGTTCGGCAGGGCGATCGCGTAGTAGCCCGTCGCGGTCGTGGTGGCCTGGAAGGTCCAAGGCAGGTCCGTGGCTCGGATTTGCACGAGGGCGCCGGGGATCGCGGTGCCGCTCGCGTGGTCGGTCACGTAGCCCTGGAGGGTGCCGTCCGGGCCCGAGGCCGCCACGAGCCCGGCAGGGATCACGAGGACGGCCACGAGAAGGGCAGCGGTCACGGAGACGTAGCTCGAGACGGTGCGCAGGGACGAGGACGAGGCCCGCATAGGGACGGCCGCCAGGGCGAAGTGCCCGAGTGTGCAGCAGTCGTCGGGGGGTCGGTTCTTAAGCGCTCCGCCAAGATTATCGCCGCAGAAAACGGATCCTTGGCGGGGTTTCGACCGGCCCGTCCCGCCCCGGCCACCCAACGAGGAGACGCGGGTCCGTCGCAGGCCGTGCTGGACGTGTCACGTGCCCGCCATGCCTGGTCTAGGCCGTGCCTGCACGCCATAAGCCTTTTCCCGGGTCGCGGTCTCCCGGCATGAGTACGGAAGGGGATGACATGGCTGCCCGCATGAAGGCCATCCGGGTTCACTCGCGCGACGGGCCGAAGGCGATCGTGTACGAGGATGTGGCCGTTCCGACCGCGGGCCCGGGCGAGGCGCTCGTCCGTGTCCATGCGGTGGGCATCACCCCGACCGAGTTTACGTGGAACTCCACATTCACCACGTCGGAGGGCAAGGATCGACTGCCCAGCATCCCGGGCTTCGAGGTCTCGGGGATCCTGGAGAAGCCGGGCGCCGCGATTACGGGCCTTCGCACAGGCGAGGCCGTGTACGGCCTGCTCAACTTCTGGCGGGACGGCGCCGCCGCGGAGTACGTCGTGGCGCGGGCCGCGGACCTCGCGCCCAAGCCCGCGTCCCTGGACCACGTCCAGGCGGCCGCGGTGCCCTTGTCCGGTCTCACCGCGTGGCAAGCCCTTTTCGACCACGCGGGGCTGGAGGCGGGACAGCGGGTGCTCATCCACGGAGCCGCCGGCGGGGTGGGGACCTACGCAGTGCAGCTGGCCCACTGGCACGGAGCCCACGTGATCGCCACGGCGTCCGCTCGGAACCATGCGTTCCTGCGCGAGCTCGGCGCGACGGACGTCCTGGACTACAACGCCGCGCGCTTCGAGGATCGCGCGCGCGGGGTGGACGCCGTGATCGACACGGTGGGAGGCGAGACGCTCGAACGATCCTGGGGAGTGCTGCGCCGCGGGGGTGTCCTCGTCACAATCGCGGGTGATGCGCCCGAGGAGACGGCGCGCACGCACGGAGTCCGTGGGGTGTCCATGCTCGTCCAGCCCAGCCGGAGCCAGCTCGTCGAGCTCGGGCGGCTCCTGGACGCTGGGACGATTCGGCCGGTCGTGGAGGGCAGCTTCCCGTTGGCGAGAGCCCGCGAAGCCTATGAGCACGGACTGCTTGGCCACAACCGCGGCAAGACCGTGCTGCGCGTCGTTGCGTGAAGAAACGGCACGAGCGTGGGAGCATGAGCCAGACTCACGGGTGAGGGCATGACCGTCGGGTCATCGCAGAGGGCCAAGGCGAACCGCTTTCGCGCGCTGCACCACACGGACCGCCTCCTCGTGCTGCCGAATGCCTGGGATGTGCCCAGTGCGAGGGTCTTCGAGGACGCCGGGTTCCCGGCGATTGCCACTTCGAGCGCTGCCCTGGCGGCGTCCCTCGGCTATCCCGACGGCGAGCGGATTCCCAAGAAGGAACTCTTCTCGGTGATCCGCAGGATCGCGGGAGTGCTCCAAGTCCCTCTCAGCGTGGACGCGGAGTCGGGCTACGGTGAGAGCTTGGATCACCTCAAGGCCACGGTGCGGGGGCTCATCGCCGCCGGTGCGGTCGGACTGAACATCGAGGACACGGTACGCGCCGAAGGCCGGTCCCTGCGGCCCGTCAGGGAGCAGATCGCCCGCCTTCGCACGATTCGCGAGGTCGCCGACTCCCAAGGAGTCCCCGTCGTCCTCAACGCGCGCACGGATGCGTACACGGTAGGGACGCGCGGTGCGAGCGCGAGACTCGATGAGGCCATCCAACGAGGAAAGGCGTACGAGGCCGCGGGCGCCGATTGCCTCTATCCGATGGGGCTCGTTGACCGCGAGTCCATTTCGACCTTCGTGAAGGCCGTGAAGGCCCCTGTGAATGTCATGATCCGCAAGGGCCTCCCCTCCGTCGCTGAGCTCGAGCGCATCGGTGTGAGACGATTGAGCCTGGGTCCGGCTGCCATGTACGCGACGATGGGCCTCTTGCGCCGCGCGGGTCACGAACTCAGGGAGAAGGGCACCTATGAGAGCCTGACGACCGGAGCCATCAGCTTCGACGAGCTCATGGCCCTCGCCGCGCCTGCGGATCGATAGCTCCCGGTTCTGCGACGCCCGAGGGTTTCACCGTCCGTGAATGGATCGGGCAGGGCACGAATCCGACTCCGCTGCGCCTTCGGCCTTCCGTACACAGCCGGTGCAGGCCTGAACGCTGTCATTCGGGTCGAGGTCTTTCCCGTCCTCTTCGTGCAAGGAGGAAGATCCCGATGAAACGCACGACAAGGCCGCTGGGAGACCCGCCGCAGAGTACCAAGGGGTTGGCTCCGCGATGAATTGATAACATGTGTTCCCCGCGCAGAAGGAGTCACTTCCGGTCCGGAGGTAAACGTTGACCCAAAAGTCCAACGCCCCAAGCGCCGTGAGGATGGCTCCGACGACCACGGCCTTGAGCTCAATGCCGCGAAGGGCGTCCCCTCGACCACCCCTGTCCTGCCCTACTGACGGCTAGGGACTGAAGGCTTTCAGTTGGTTTCGCGGACCAGAGCGGTCTGACGGCCTGAGCTTGAGACGCGGGGACTTGGCGTCACCTCCATCGCGGCATCGCGCTTCCCCCCGAGGACCTGACCGGTGCCCCCGCACGCGCGATCGTCTCTCCATGATGAAGTGGACCGGATGAGATTTCAACCGCGATCCCCATCCGCTCCAACCCGAACCGAAAGCGAGCGGGTCACAAACGTCCGCTAGGGCAAGAATCCGGGGGGCTTCGGGAGGTCGAGGTCGTACCTCGGGAATCCCGGCTCAAGCCTCCTTGGCAGACGGATGCCGGCGCGCTTTGCCAAGAGCCAGAACTCGTCCTCTGTGACTCCTCGGCGGCGTTCTTCCCTCTCCCGGAAGAGCTCGATGAAGGCACGGGCGTCCATCTTGGACTTGCTCTCTGAGTATTCCTTGATGAGTTGCACGAGGGTCTGGACCTCCTCCTTGGATGCCTCGACATCCATCGATTTCAGTCTCTCCAAGACCGAGGCAGAGCCCGTGTGCTTGCCGTAGATGAACTGCCGCGTGCGGCCGATCCGCTCAGGCTGGATGGGCTCGTACGTGGCCGTGTGCTTGATGACACCATCCGCATGGATGCCCGACTCGTGGCTGAACGCATTGTAGCCTACGACCGGCTTGTTCACGCCGACAGGGACGCCGCTCAAGATCTCCACGAGGCGCGAGACCTCGTACAGCCGCGAGACGTCAATTCCCGTCCGGTTCTCGCAGAGAGCCTCCAAGGTCATGACGAGCTCCTCGAAGCTTGCGTTCCCCGACCGCTCCCCGAGACCGTTCACGCACGTGTGCGGTACCTCGACGCCGGCCTCGACCGCCGCGAGGCTGTTCGCCACTGCGAGGCCGAAGTCGTTGTGGCCGTGGAAGGAGAGCTGGACCTTGTGGAACCGTGGCTTGACTTGCTCCAGGAACCAGCGGATCCCGACGGGCGTCATCACGCCGACTGTGTCGCAGAGCACCGCGCGGGTCGCGCCGGCCTCGATGCAGGCGTTGTACAGCTCGACGACGTAGTCGAGGTCCGCGCGGAACGTGTCCTCCGTGACGAAGGACACCTTGAGGCCGTGGTCCTTCGCGTACTCCGTCTCCCGGACCGCGGCCTCCTTGACCTGCTCGCGGGTCATGTTGAGTTTGTATTTCAGGTGCAAGTCGGAGCAAGCAATGAAGACGGAAACCTCGTCCACTTCACAATCGATGCACGCCTCGACGTCCTTGCGAACGGCTCGGGCCGCGGCCATGATGGACGCGTCCAGCCCGGCGTTGGCGATGGTCTTTACGCCGCGGGCCTCCTCCTTGGAGACGACCGGGATGCCCACGTCCATGAGGGGGACGCCCATGTCGTCCAGGAGGGTGGCAATCTGGAGCTTCTCCTCCGGGGTGAAGGCGACACCGGGGGTCTGCTCCCCGTCCCGCATGGTCTCGTCCCAGAAGAGGACCTTCCCCGGGACGTTCGAGGTCAGACCTCGCTCGACCAGATAATTGTGAACGAGGTGCTCGTCCTCCATGACGGCCCTACTTCCCCTTGCCCGGTCAATGGCCCGGGGGGGCTTGAATCCTCGCCTGACCCCGAGGTCGCGAAGCATGAGGGTCCGGGGCTCCCTCGGTCCCGCGGGGGACGACACCCCGCGACCCGCGAGTCTCCAAGCCGTCGATAAGCCTATGACGTCCCCCCGCAATGGCGGACGAGGAGAACGGGAAGCGTGGCCGCAGGGAGCAGGTTCCTCCGGGTGAACGGCGAGGACCGAAAGGTCACCGCGCCGGCACATCGGACCCTTCTGGAGGTCCTGCGAGAGGACCTGGACCTCACGGGCACGAAGCACGGCTGCGAACTCGGCGAGTGTGGGGCCTGCACAGTCCTGGTGGACGACGAGCCTTACCTCTCCTGCATCACCCTCGCGGCGGAGGTCGAGGGCCGGGCGATCACGACCATCGAGGGGATTGCCCGCGCGGACGGAACGCCCCATCCGCTCCAGGTCGCCTTCGCCGACCTTGGCGGCGCGCAATGCGGCTACTGCACCCCCGGGATGATCATGTCCTCCCTGGTTCTCCTGAAGACCAACCCGTCGCCCAGCGACGACGAGATCCGAGCGGGCCTCGCCGGCAACGTGTGTCGGTGCGGGTGCTATCCGAAGATCCTCCAGGCGGTCCGGGACGCTGCCGAACAGATGAGACTCGAAAGGGCGCGCGCATCGAGAGGCAGGAGGGCAAGTTCGAAGGGCGCGGCGCGCGGGGCGCATGTGCGCCGGTCGAGGTGAGGGGCCTATGTCGGACGAACTGAGCGTCATCGGGAAAGCGCTGCCCAAGGTCGATTCTTTGGGGAAGACGACCGGCCGCGCTCGGTACACGGAGGATCTCGTCCTGCCCGAGATGCTGTTCGGCCGACTGCTGCGAACTCCTCACCCGCACGCCCGCATCCGCCGGATCGACACTGGCCGCGCGCGGGCCCTGCCCGGCGTTCGAGCGGTCCTTACCGGGCGGGACCTCCCGACCAAGTACGGCATCCTGCCGTCCAGCCAGGACGAGACGGCCTTGGCCGAGGACGTGGTCCGCTACGTCGGGGAGCCCGTGGCGGCCGTGGCCGCCGACGATGAGGAGACCGCGGAACGGGCGCTCGGGGCCATCGATGTCGAGTACGAACCGCTTCCGGCGATCACGTCGATTGAAGAGGCCCTGCAGAACCGCACCGTCCGCATCCATGACCAAGCGGACGGCACGAACATCCACAAGGCGGTGAACCTCGAGTTCGGCGACGTCGCGGGAGGGTTCGCGCGCGCGGACCACATCCGCGAGGACGTGTTCTTCTATGAGGGCAGCAACCACGTGGCCATGGAGCAACACGCCGTCCTGGCATCGGTCGAGGCGGGTGGCAAGCTCACGGTCTGGTCGTCCACCCAGGTGCCCCTCTACCTGCACGGCGCCCTCCAGAAGGTCCTCGGCCTCCCGGCCAACATGGTTCGGGTCATCGCACCGCCCGTGGGTGGCGGGTTCGGCGGGAAGAGCGACATCTTCTCCCACGAGATCGTGGCCGCGAAGCTCGCGATGGTCACGCAGCGGCCGGTGAAGATCGCGTGCTCCCGAGAGGAGGTGTTTTACCTGCACCGCGGTCGGCATCCCGTGCTCATGAAGATCCGCACGGGTTTCACGAAGGAGGGCCGGATCACCGCGATGCACTTCCGATCGATCCTGGACGGCGGCGCCTACGGCAGCTACGGCGTCGCGTCGACGTACTATACGGGTGTGCTCCAGCCGACCACATACCGGATCCCAGCCTACAAGTTCGAAGGGGTCCGGGTGTTCACGAACAAACCACCGTGCGGTCCGAAACGGGGCCACGGGACACCGCAGCCCCGGTTCGCCCTCGAGACCCACCTGGACAAGGCCGCCGAGGACCTCGGCCTCGGCCCCGAGGAGATCCGCTACCGCAATCTCGTCCGCCCCTTCTCGATGACCGTGAACCACCTGCGCATCACGAGCTGCGGGCTGAAGGAATGCATGGAGCAGGTGCTGGCGGCGTCGAAGTTCCGGGAGAAGCGCGGGCACCTCGGTCGCGGGAAGGGAATCGGGTTGGCGGTCAGTGCCTACCTCTCCGGCGCCGCGCTCCCGATTTGGTGGAACGAGGACCCCCATTCCGAGGTCGAGGTTCGCATCGAGCCGTCCGGCCACGTGGTCGTGTCCTCCCTGGCGAGCGAAATCGGCCAGGGCTCCACCTCCATGCTTGCCTTCATCGTGGCTGAGGTGCTCGGCCTCGAACCCGGGGAGATCGAGGTCGTTGTGGCGGACACCGACCGGACGCCCACGGACCTTGGGAGCTACTCGAGCCGCGTGACGTTCATGGCCGGGAATGCCGCCTTGTCGGCGGCCACGAAGGCGAGGCAGGTCGTCTTCGACGTGGTGGCGGGAAGACTCGATATTCCGACGGAGCGTCTGGTCGCGAAGGGTCGGCGCATTGGCGACGCGTCGGACCCGCACCGCGGCTTCACGTGGCACGACGCGATTGCGGCAGCCGCGAGCGGCGGCCCCATCACGGCGATGGGGTCCTACAAGCCGCCGAAGCTCGCGGGCCCGTACAAAGGGTCGGGCGTCGGGCCCTCGCCCGCCTACAGCTTCTCCGCGTGCGTCATCGAGGCGACATGCGACACGGAGACGGGTTTCCTGACCGCGGACCGGATCTGGCTTGCCCACGATATCGGCCGCGCGATCAACCTGCGCGCCGTCGAGGGCCAGATCGAGGGCAGCATCTGCATGGGGCTCGGGGAGGCGCTTCTCGAGCAGCAATCGTTCCGCGGCGGGCTGCTGAAGTCCCCCTCGATCCTCGAACAGAGGGTGCCCACGATCCTCGAGATGCCCGAGATTCACACGTTCCTCGTGGAGACCGTGGACCCGGAGGGCCCCTTCGGCGCCAAGGAGGTGGGCCAGGGGCCGCTTCTCCCGGTGGCCCCCGCCCTGGCGAACGCGCTGTACGATGCCGTCGGCGTGCGGATCGACGAGGTCCCCATGACCCCGGACAAGATCCTGCGAGCCCTCGAGGAGCAGGGGAGAGGCCACGAGCGGCCCCGCGTCGGCCCTCGAGGATTTCCGGACCTCCCGCTTACGAAGGAGCCGCTGAGGGTACCGCCTCCGGCCGAGGATACCGTCATTCCCGGGAGGGTGGTGGGGTAATGCTCCGGCTAGCGCAGTTCGACCTCCACGCGCCTCGCACGCTCGACGAGGCCGTCCGGCTCATCGCCGAGTCGGATGGGCAGGCCGCCTTCGTGGGCGGCGGCACGGACCTGTACCCCGCGATGAAGCGTGGGCTCGTCGAGCCCAAGTCGGTCGTCAGCCTCCGCCAGGTGCGGGAGCTCCGCGGGATCCGCCGGAACCCAGAAGGCGGGTTCATCATCGGCGCGATGACGACGCTCCAGGATCTCGTCCGCGATCGATCGGTCGCGGCAGATCATCCCGCCCTGACGCAAGCGGCCGGACTCGTTGCGAATCCGCAGATCCGAGCCATGGCGACGGTCGGGGGAAATCTCTGCTCGGACACCCGCTGCAACTACTACGACCAGTCCTACCTCTGGAGGCGGGCCGTCGACTTCTGCCTCAAGAAGGACGGAGACATCTGTCGCGTCGCACCCGGGAGCACCCGATGCTGGGCCGTCTCCTCATCGGACCTGGCGCCCGTCGCCATCGCGCTCGAAGCCCGCGTGCGTCTGGCGAGCGTTCGCGGGGAGCGGGCGCTTCCTGTGCGGGCGTTGTTCCGGGACGATGGGATCGCGCACCTCGACAAAGCCCCGGACGAGATCCTGGTGGACGTGGCCCTCCCACGTCCCGACGGCATGCTCAGCACATATCTGAAGCTCCGTCGCCGCGGGTCGACCGATTTCCCGGTCCTCGGGATAGCCATTGCGGCGCGGATCGATCCCGACGGACGATGCGATCTGATCCGGATCGTGGTGGGTGCCGTGGCCCCGTCCCCCATCGAGATCGCCGAGGCGGAACGCATCCTGAGCGGGAACCGACTCACGGACGACCTCATCGAGCAAGCGGCGGAGGCGGTGTTCCGTGCGGTGAAGCCCATGGACAATACGGACCTCACCCCCTACCACAGGAAGCGGGTTGCTCGGCTGTACGTTCGCCGGGCGCTCATGGAGTTGCGGCGACAAGCCCGGACCGCGCCGTAGGTTCCCCGCGCTGCGTCCTTCCCTTCATCCGGCGCCCGCATCCGAGGAGAGGACCCGGTTGGCGGTCGCATCGGCCATCGCGACGCTGTACCCAGCGATGCGGCGAATCTCCCGGGCGATGAGCATCTCGGTGACGGCCTTCCGGACGTCCTTCGCTTGATTGAGGATGCGCAGGCTCAGGGCGTCGTCGAGGTTCCGGACGCGCGTCATGAGCTTCATGACCCGCTGGGCTTTCGAGAAGTCCGCTCCCAGGAACGCATCCACCGCGAGCGTCTGCATGGTCTGGGCGATGTCGGACATGGACCGGAGCATACGGCCAATGTCTCCCTCGATTCGACCGCGGAATCGGGCCATGTGCCGTGCGATGTAGATGCCGTGGTAGACGGTCCGATTCAAATCCCGGGCGAGGAGAGCGTACGTGACGAGTTCTCGGCTGTCCCTCACTCCGCTGGCATGGGCC
>DASQGG010000084.1 GCA_035632695.1 Thermoplasmata archaeon | reverse complement strand
CATTGCGTGACGGGTTGGACGACGTACGACAACGCGTGGGAAGGCGTGACGGTGCGCGAGCTCGCGCTGCGCGCTGGGATTCGTTCGGCGGCGAAATATGCCACGTTCAGGTGCGACGACGGCTACACGACATCCCACCCGCTCGGCGTGCTCTACGACGCGGATGTCCTCATGGCCTACCGCTGGGACGGGAATCCGCTGCCTGTCGAGCACGGAGGCCCGTTGCGCCTCCTGGTGCCAAAGCGGTACGCCTACAAGAGCGCGAAGTGGGTCCGCCAGATCACGTTCACGGAGGCGGAGGAACTTGGGTACTGGGAGATCCGCGGCTACAGCAACACGGCCGACCCTTGGACCGAGGACCGCTACTCGTTCTAGCGGCTACGGCCCTCAGAAACGGCTATATTCACGGCCCTGAATCGCGGCCCGAAGGGTGTGGCTCCGATCGCGACGGCGGAGGACATCGAGGACCAGAAGCAGATGGGTTTCTGGGACCATGTGGAGGAGCTCCGCCGCCGGCTCAAGGTCGTCGTCGTGGCCGTGCTGCTCCTGTTCGTGGTCTTCCTGACGACCGGGATTGGGACCCTCCCGATCGGGGGGTCGCAGGTCCCGATGCTCGTGCCGGCCCTGACCGCGTCGAGCCCGAATCTCGCCACGCAGTTCTTCCTGGCGGTCAAGGGCTACCTCGTCCCTTCCCGAGTCGGGGCCCAGCCGCTGAACTTCAGCTATCTGCACCCCTGGGACGCGTACGTCGTGATGTTCAAGGTCGCCTTCTTCCTGGCAGTGGTCGTCGGATCGCCCGTCGTCGTGTACGAGCTGGGACGGTTCATGAGTCCCGCGTTGCGTCCGTCCGAGAAGCGGATCGTCCGGCGGATCAGCGCGCCCGTTCTGGGCCTGTTCCTCGCGGGCGTCGCCCTCTGCTTCGCCCTCGTGCTCCCCTTCACCTTCCAATTGCTCTTCTCGGTCCAGAACCTCATGGGAGCCGATTTCCTGATCCTGTACGGAGACAACTTCATCGACTTCGTGCTCCTGTTCAACCTCGCGTTCGGCGTCGCGTTCCAGCTCCCCGTGGTCATGTACGGCCTGGCCGCGGTGGGCATCGTATCGGCGAAGTTCTGGAAACGCCACTGGCGGATCGCGACCGCCGGGATCTTCGTCTTCGGTGCCCTGATCACCCCGGACGGGAGCGGGGTCACCATGATGCTCGTCTCCCTGCCCATGCTGGCGTTGTACGTCCTGGGGTACGCCTTCGCACGGCGGGCACAGCGGACGCGCGCACGATCCGCGGTTGCCGCCTAGCGAGCCCACGACGTGTCGGGACCCAGGCTCTTCCGGTGGGCGAGCGATCCGCTAGCCCGCTGAGATACGCGCGCCCCGGCAGGCCGCAACCGCACCCGGGGCAGGACACCTGCCCCATGTACACGTCCCCTCCGCACCCCGGGCATGCGTGGCGAGTCCCCGGAGGCGTGGTCGCGAATGGACTCGGGAGGCTAGAGCTTCCCGGTCCCCTGTTCCCCCGAGATGCCCCTGCAACTCAGGTCACGTCGGACCGTTCCTCCCGAGGGCCGACACGTATTGGAGGGCCGAAAGGCTCATAATCCTCGGACCTGTTCTTCGAGCTCGAGGCAGGGAACGTGTCGGCGCTTTCCTTCATCGACCTCACCGCGCAAATCGAGGGGATCGAGTGGATCATCCTCTTGGTGATCGTCGCGGCCCTCTTCCTTTTCGGACCGTCGAAACTCCCCGAGCTTGCGCGCGGGTTCGGCCGCGCGATGGGCGAGTTCCGCCGTGGCCGGATGGAGGTCGAGCGGGAGATCACCCAGCAGTTCTCCACGGAGGATCCGCGGATGAAACTCGACCGCGCTGCGAACTCCCTGGGCGTCGCGAGCGCGGGGAAGTCGGAACTCCAGGTCAAACTCGACATCGCACGCGCGGTGGACAAGGCCCCCGACAACCAGGTGGTCTCCGCGGCTCAGGTCCTCGGCGTGTACGACGCGGCCGCGGATCCCACGCGGCTCCGCGAACTCGTGGTCAAAGCACTCAACGTTTGAGGACGTTCGCCTCCGAGAGACCACGCCATCCGCGTTAGCTTTATCAGGGCCATGGGGTTACGGACGCCCGCGGCTTGGAGATGGGAGTTTGGCGAACACGGACTATGCCTATCGCCGCCTCGTGAACACGCTCGGTCCCGAGCGTGTTGCGCGGACGGAATTCGAGCGCATGGTCTACAGCCACGACTTCGCCTCCCTGCCCAAGATCGCGCTCCTTCAGTGGCGTCTCTACCCCGACTTCGTGGTCCTGCCGCAGACCACGGAGGAGGTCTCCGCGCTCGTCAAGCTGAGCGACGAATCAGGCCTCCCACTCGTGCCCCGGGGCGGGGGCACGGGGTGGTATGGCGGTTCGGTTCCCAACCGGGGCGGCGTCCTCATCGACATGCGGAAGATGAGCAAGGTCCGTGCCTTCGACCCCGTCGGCCGGACGATTACCGTGGAAGCCGGAGCGACCTGGGCTGAGGTCGCGGAGTACGCAGAGGCGCGTGGACTCACGCTTCCCTCCCTGCCGACGAACGCGCTGGCGAGCACGGTCGGCGGCGCCATCAATAGCGATGTGGTCGGGTTCGGGGCCTTCCGGAACGGCGCGCTTCGCCAGGTCGTCCGGGACCTCGAGGTCGTGCTCCCCGATGGCCGCGTCCTCCACACGGCCGCGGCGGGTGATCCGGGAGGGCACTTCGCCGACCTCACGCCCTTCTTCTTCGGCGCCGAGGGCACCCTGGGCGTGGTCACCATGGCAACGCTCCGGTTGGACCCCAAGCCGGAGGCCATGAAGGCCGTCGCCCACGCATTCGCGGGCCTCAAGGCCGCGGCATCGTTCCTGCAAACCGTCGTGGACGCCGGCCTCCAGCCGTACCACATCTCGCTCCTCGACAAGGAGCACCTGGTCTTCGAACGCGCGCTCCGCGCAGACTCGCCGGAACCCGCGGACGTCGTGCTCGTGTGCTTCGCGGGCGCGAAGGACGACGTGGCCGACCAGGAGAAGGCCGCGGACGCGCTCGCCTCGAAAGCCGCCGCAACCAAGCGGCCTCCGGCCGAAGCGGAGGAGCTGTGGGACCAGCGGTACCGGATGTACAGCGCCCGCCGGATGAGCCGCGGGCTCGTCGTCGCGAACAACGTGGTCCCGCTCGCGAGGCTGCCTGAGGCGTGCGAGACCGCGCGCACCCTCATCCGGAGGTTGAAGCTCAACGGGGCGGTCCAAGCCTACCCGATCGACGCGACGTCCGCCATCCTGGCGCCGTACGTCCTCATGGATGAGACGACGCCGAGCGGCGGCACCGCCCTGGGGTACGTGAAGAAGATGGGGGACGCCGCGCTCGAACTCGGGGGCCACCCCATGGGCCTAGGCCTGTACATGGTCTTCAACCTGCGGACGATGCACGGCCGCGCGGCCCTCTACACCGCCTACGTGAAGGACGTCTTCGACCCGAAACGCAAGGTGAATCCGGGCAAGACTATCGAGGTCTGGACGAAGTACCACTTCCCCGGCATCCGAGCAATCCCGCCTCCTGCGATGCGCGTGGGGCTCGACCTGGCCGCATTCCTTCGGAGGATCAAACCGACCCAGGACAAGTTCGTCCGGGCCTACGAGCACAAGAAGGGGGCGGACTAGGATGGGCCTCCTCCGGGATTGGAACTACATCGAGGCCGCCACGGAGGTCCCCGCCTTGTCGGAGATGATCCGCGAGGCGCTGATCCACGCGCTCTTCGTGCGGAACGACCGCGTCCTCCCGCGGGAGATCATCGCGGACCTCACGCGCGCCCCGGCCGTCACGGTCAAGATCAAGGACGACGCGGATCTGCGGAAGGTCGTGCAGGTGCTCAACGGCGCCGAGAGCACGCTCAGCCTAGGGCTCCCGGCAGAAGACTACAACTACTTCCGCACGCAGCTCGGGGTGGGGAAAGACCGCGAGATCGGACTCACCGTGCGCCCGCGGATGCTCCTGACGTACGACTGGCTCGTCCCCGAGCAACGGGGCGTCCAAGTCGACTTCTCCGCGTACGCGGGTCTCACGTTCCCGGAGCAAGGCCACTCCGCCTTGGCCCAGGTGGGCCTTCCTTGGAAGCGGTTGTACGACGAGGCCATGACGAAGGGGCATGCGCTCCCCGTGGTCCCGACCGTACCCCTGGACTTCTCCCTCGGTGATGCGGTCTGGGGCGATGCACCGTTCGCCGCATACGAGGGCGAATTCTCCGCCTTCGTGAACGCGCTGCGCACGGTGTCCGCGTTCGGCCACCGGACCCGAATCGGGTTCGAGGAGGCGTCGAACAACGGCACGGGGTATGACGTCCTTCATGCGACCCTCTCGGTGGCCCTCGAATACTGCGTTCCCCTGGAGGTTGCCCTGCGGCTCGCGCCGCGGCCCGCCGCACGGAAGACCCTCACGTACACGTTCGACGACCCCGCGAAGCTCTCCGCCGCGCTCGACAAGCTCCCGCGGACGGGTGCGCGCTTCCCCTGGGTCCACATCACGGATGCCGTCGCGGCGAGCATCCTGCGTCCCGGTCTCGTGGCGGATCCATTCACGATTCAGGTCGCGCTCGTCGGCACGCCCACCGGCCTGGCGGCGCGCGAGAAGGCGCTCGATGCCGCGGTCGCGGGATGCAAGGTGAAATCCGCCGAGGTGCCCAACCCGTTCGACGTCCCGCCGCCCGAGTACGAGAAGACCGCGAAACGGGCGGAGCGGAGCCTCTTCGTGGGCGAGGTCCGGCTCCCGGCGGCCTCGGTCGGGGATTTCGCGAACCGCCTGAAGGCCCTGGGCCAACAAGTCGCGGCCAAGGTGGGTTTCTACGGCAGCCTTCGAGCGTCGGGCACCCTGTCCGCGTACCCGTTCTTCGACGCGCCCAAGGACCGGTCCCACGCGTACGACCTCTCCAAGGGCGTCCTCCGTGTCGCGGAGAAGATCCCCGGCGCCGTGTTCACCTCGCGGCTCGCGCACCTTTGGAACGAGGAACCCGGCTACCTGGAGCGGATGCGCCTGCTTCGGGAGATCAAGCTCCGGTTCGACTCGGCCCACGTCCTGGAGCCGCTCGTCCGCCCCTGACGCTCACACGCCGGTCCACGGGACGCCCTTGTAGGGGCTCAGCACGATCTGCGTGTCCACGTGGCGGACCCCGTCAATCTGGAGGTACTTGTCCAGGAACTCGTGGAGCTCGGACATGTCCACGAAGAACATCACGCAGAGCACGTCATGTTCCCCCGTCACGCGGTACACGGCAATCGCGCGGGGGTGGGCGGTGACGCGGGCGACCACGGACTCCCGCCGGCCGGGCTCCACGGCGAGGTGGACGTAGGCCTTCACGGGATTCTCGATGAGCTGGTAGTTCAGGTAGCAGGAATAGCCTTGGATGATCCCCTTGTCCTCCAGGGCCTTGATCCGCCGCCGGATCGTCGCCTCGGAGATGGAGAGGTCCCGGGCGATCTCCACGTTGGAGAGACGGGCGTTCTCCCGAAGACGGCTCAGGATGCGTACGTCGACCTCGTCGATCGGCAGGAGACGCAGGTCGAGTCCCTTCCAGCGCTCCGTGAGGCGCATCTCATCTGCGGTGTGGGTTGTCATGGCGGGAATACCCCTCCCCGGCGCGCCCCGGGCCAAATCGCCCCGATG
>DASQGG010000083.1 GCA_035632695.1 Thermoplasmata archaeon | reverse complement strand
GGTCTCGGGTGGACCAGAGGTTCGCGGCCGCGGGGCCGCCCTCCATCCTCGGAAGGAGGACGGGCCGGTTGGGATGGGCCAAGAAGTGCCGCGTGGCCTGGATCTCGCGGCGTACGGGCTCCTCAATCGTCACCACATCGGCGGCGAACTTGTTTAGCCACTCGCGCATCGCCATGGACAGTCCCGCGCGCGGTATGCCGGGGACGCGATAGAAACCTTTGCGGGCTCACGTCCAGTTGTAGACCGTGATGGGCTTCTGGCGCCGATAGAGCGCGAGCAGGATTCGGTCCCCCGCCTCGGGTCGCACGTACTCGACCCGGAGGGGCGAGCCCTTGGCCCGGCGGAGCTTGAACCAGTAGTCGGGGGGCTTAGCCTTCATGAGCGGATTCTGCCAATGACGGTGGGCTTCAATGGTCAGGATGTCCGTCATCGGGATCGCGCGGGAGCGACCGTTATACCGGATGCGGAGGACGTCGGGACCGATGTCGATCCGGGAGACGCTCAACGCCCACGCCTCAACGACGAAGAGGGCCGCGACTCCAAGGTAGAACCATCCGACCGGGACCATCCAGCGGGGGAATCCGGCAAGGTATCCGATGCCCACGATCGCGAACAACAGGGCCAAGACCAAGAGGGGCGAGCGGACCCAGGATGGCCACGCGCCCGCACGGGAATCGCGATTCCGGATGGTCTCCCCGGCTGCGGACACCCTGGCACCCCCGGCATTGGAGCGGCTTCCGTGGTCATAAAGCCTACCCGCATTCGCCCGGCCCGCAGGCTACGGCGGCCAGATGGGCGGCGGGCTTCGATCCGGCGGAGCCGCTCCCGGGGGCTCCAGCGCTAAGGAGGGTCGGGGCCTCAACACCAGGAGGGCTGCGGCCGCGGCGCTCGCGATGCCGGCGCCCACGAGGCCGAACGCGAGTGGGCCGAACTCCAGGGGCGGCGGGGCCGTCTGTCCTCCAGGCGGCGTCGTGCTCGCGCTCGTGACCCGCATGGGCACGTCGAGCCCACCGCCGCCGCCCGAGAGCTGCGGCGGCGTCACGTTCGCCGCGGCAAGTCGAATCGTGTGGTTGCCCACGCCCGACGCCACGAACGCCGGGAGGGCGAGCGTCACCCCCGACGCGGGCGGGAGGGATTCGGCCAACGGAGCGCTGCCGAGGGCGGCCATGCTCCCGTTGGGCCGTACATCGCGTGCATCGACGCTCGCCGTCACCGCGGCGCTCGTCCCGCGGTTCCACAGGATCACCCTCAGGCTGACGGTATCGCCTTCCTGGGGATGGGCGGGGTCCAGGAGACCCGCGAGGATCTGGAGCTGGGGTCCCGTTGGTGGCGGAGGCGGGCTCGAGGACGCCGCCACGCTCATGGTGAGGTTGAGGATGCCGCCTCCGGGGTACGTCTCGGGCGGGCGGACGTCACCTACGCGGATCTGGAGGAGGTGGTCGCCCGCGCCCGCGGCCCGGAACGGACCGAAGACCAAGGCGACCACGTCCGAGGGCGACAACGGCGACGGGAGGGAGAGTTGTCCGAGCGACGCCGCGGTCCCGTTGGGACGGAGGTCCGTGGCGGTCACGGTGGCCGAGTCGGCGGTCGCGGTCCCGCGATTCACGAGGACCACGGTCAGGTTCACGGAGTCGCCCTCGACCGGGTGGGCCGGGGCGACGTCGGCGATCGCGGGCCGGAGGTCGGGCGCGCGAGGCGGCGGCGGGAGCACGTGGACCCTCACGGACGCCGAGCCTACGTGGTCCTCGGAGTCCCGCACCTGGACCGAGGCGGTGTAGTTGCCCGATGCCGTGTACGCGTGGGTCGCGTTCGAGGACCGTTGCCAGTCCGTACCGCTGCCGTCCCCGAAGGCGAAGCGGAAGCTCAGGTGGGCGCCGCTCGCGTCCTCGTGGTTGTCGTGGACCGTGGCGTGGAAGAGGACGGTCTGGTCGACGAGCGCGTTCGTCGGCGTCGCGGTCAGGGTGACCTCGAGTCCCTCGGGGACTGCCGCAGCGAGGGCGAGCATGCTGAAGGCCACGGCCCACACCGCAAGAGCAATCGCCGCACGCCGGCGGAGGGCGACGGTCGTCCTCCGGGAACCCACGGCCCCGAAGCCCCTGCGCGTCGCTTAAAGATTCGTCCTCACGGTCATGCATCCCCGTCACGGCCCATCCCAATCCTCCCGCCAGAAGTCTAAATAGCCGCACCCGGTTCGCATTCGCGTGCCCGCCGAGTCCGCGCGAAAGTACGCGCTCCAGAACGCGGTCCTCCATGGCGGCAAGGCCGAGGCGAAAGCCGTCCTGGGTAAGCTCCTTGCGGAAGACGCAGCCCTCCGCCCTCGGGCGAGGGAGCTCGCCGCCGAGGTCGAGCGCGTGGTCGCGGAGGTCAACGCGCTGTCCGCCGAGGCGCAGAAGGCCGCGCTCGCCGCGCTCGCGCCCGAGCTCCTCGAGAAACCGAAGGGCGAGACGGGTCCCAAGGAGCTGCCGCCCCTCCCCGGCGCCGTGGACGGCGCCGTGGTGTGCCGCCTGGCGCCATACCCCAGCGGTCCCCTGCACATTGGCAACGCGCGGGCCTTCCTGTTGAACGACGCGTACGCGAAGCGCTACCACGGTCGGCTCATCCTCGCCTTCGATGACACGATCGGCTCCGAGGAGAAGCCCGTCCTCCCGGAGGCGTACGACCAGGTCAAGGAGGGCTTGGACTGGGCCGGGGTCACGTACGACGAGGTGCTGTACAAGAGCGACCGCATCCCCCTGCACTACGAGTGGGCGGGGAAGCTCCTCGAAGTGGGCGCCGCGTATGCGTGCACGTGCGACGCGGAGACCCTGCGGAGGAATCGGGAGGCCGGGAGGGCGTGCGAGCACCGCGACCAGGATGCCGACGAGACGATCGCGATCTGGAAGGCCATGCTCGACGGCGAATACGACGAGGGCGAGGCGGTCCTGCGCCTCAAGACGAGCATGCAGGACCCGAACCCCGCGTTCCGGGACCGCGTCCTGTTCCGTGTCTCCCTGCGCGAGCACCCTCGCGTCGGCACGCGGTACCACGTCTGGCCCATGCTCGAGTTCTCCTGGGCCGTGGACGACCACCTTCTCGGCGTGACCCATGTGATCCGCGGGAAGGACCTGGTGATCGAGGACGAGATGGAGACGCGGCTCTGGGACCTCTTCCGGATCGAACGGCGGCCCGTGTTCGTCCATTTCGGCATCCTGCGCTTCAAGGACCTCGAGCTGTCCAAGTCCCGGTACCGACGGGAGATCGCCGAGGGGCGTCTCACGGGGATCGACGACCCGCGCACCTGGTCCCTTCAGTCCTTGCGGCGCCGCGGCATCCGGCCCGCGGCCCTCCGAGAGTTCGTCCTAGACTTCGGTCTGAGCCTGGCCGACATCGAGGTGGCCGCGGAGACCCTGTACGCCGCGAACCGCAAGCTGATCGACGAGCATGCCAACCGCTACTTCTTCGTCCCCGAGCCCGTGGTTATTGAGGTCCACGGCCTCCCGCCGACGGAGGCCGTCCACCCGCCGCTCCATCCGGACTTCCACGGCCGCGGAACCCGCACGGTCCCCGTGGGCCCGAAGGTTCACGTGGCCCGGGAGGACTTCGACCGGTTCCGCGGGCAGGAGGTGCGGCTCAAGGACTTCTGCAACGTCGTCCTGGACCACCGCGCGACGTTCGTCTCCCTGGAGAACAAGGACATCCCGAAGATCCAGTGGGTCTCCCATGGCGGAGTCGAGACCCACGTCGTCATGCCCACGGGCCTTGAGTCTCGAGGCCTCGGGGAGCCCGCGGTGGCCGGCCTCAAGGTGGACGACGTGGTCCAGTTCGAGCGGGTCGGGTTCGCGCGGATCGATCACGTGAGCCGGTCCGAAGTCCGTGCCTTCTTCGCGCACCGCTAGATCGGTCGCCTCCCATGGGGATGCGGCCCGAACCTGTACGGGCAAGGTTCTTTGCGTCCGCCGCAATCCCACGAGAAGGACTGTCCCATGGACCTTCGCCGCCTCGCCATGCCTCTCCTGGCGCTCGCGTTCCTCTCCCTCGTGCTGGGTATCTGGGCCGGCCTCGTGCGCGTGGGATGGCCGTGGCCCTCCCTGACTCCGGAGTTCTGGCTCGCGCACGGACCGCTCATGGTCTCGGGGTTCGTCGGGACGCTGATTGCCGTCGAGCGCGCAGTGGCCCTCGGACGTCGATGGGGCGTCGCCGCGCCGGTCCTCACCGCTGCGGGGGCTCTCGTCCTGGTCGCGGTGCCCCACTGGGTCGGTCCCCTCCTCATCGTCCTCGGCAGCGCCGTGCTCGCGGTCCTCTTCGCGGACGTCCTCCACCGACACGCGACTCCGTCGACGGCCGTGATGCTCCTCGGCGCCGCGGCCTGGGTCGTGGGGAACGCCCTCTGGCTCGTATCGTATCCCAACCTGGACGTGGATGCCGTGATTCTCTGGTGGATGGCGTTCCTCGTCCTGGTCATCTCCGGGGAGCGGCTTGAGCTCAGTCGCGTGCTACGCCTCCCGTGGGGCGCGCACGGGGCCTTCCTCCTCCTCGCCGACGCGGTCGTGGTCGGGGCCGCTTGGAGCGCATTGGACCTCGGTGCGGGGAGCATCCTCGCCGGACTCGCGCTCCTCGGTGTCGCGGCATGGCTGCTTCGGTTCGACATCGCGAGAATCCAGATTCGCCAGCGGGCGCTGAGGCGGTTCATCGCCGCGGCCCTCCTGCCCGGCTACGTCTGGCTCGGTCTGGGCGGGCTGTTCGTGGCCCTGTCGGGTCTCGCCCCCTTCCCGCTGATCTACGACGCGGAGGTCCATGCGGTCTTCCTAGGGTTCGTGATCTCCATGATCTTCGCGCATGCCCCCATCATCTTCCCCGCGGTGCTTGGACTGCCCCTCCCGTACCGGGCGTGGTTCTACGGGCACCTCGTCCTCCTGCACGTCGGACTGGGATTGCGGATCGCCGGAGACTTGGCCACGGCCGAGCCGATCCGGCGATGGGGTGCCCTCCTCAACGGTGCGGCCTTGGTCGGGTTCCTCTTCGCGACCGGAGCGGCGGTTGGGATCGGGAGGCGGGAGGCCCGGTCGGTCCCCGGCTGAGGGGTCCACCCGGCCGGACCTCCCCCCGCCGTCGCACGACGGCGCTTTACTCATAGAGGAATGGTCGCGCTCGCCCCCGTTCGTCCCCCGAGTCGGCCGGAAGGGCTATGGCGGGGACGTGGCTACGTTGAGCGGTGACGGTCTCCGCGAGGGTCGGGTCCCTCAGGAACCTCGGAAAGGTCCGCACGGAGGCGGGCACGTAGCGAAGGGTGGTCATGGATGCCTTGGATGTGGTATGGGTCCACTTGGTGGGTAGGGTGGGTCGTGACAGGTTGCACGTGCATCCTGTACAGCGTGCTGGTCCTTGCTTTGCCTGGCATCTTTGCGGTTCAGAACCCTATTTGCGGGTCCTCGTTGCTCTGGGGGTTCGTTGGCGCTGTGGCGGTCGGGCTGGGTTTGTGGGGGGGTAGACGCTCCGGCTGGAGAGTCCATGATTCGAAAGGCGACCCGAAAATCGAGTAGGAAATCTCGAAGCAGTAGGCAGCGATAGCAGATTGGCCTTGACCAACTCAGCGACTGGCTTGCTCACCGAAGCTTCCGCTTCGAAGGAGATGTTGTCATCTTAGGTCTGCTCCCACCGGGTGTACAAAAGCCAGTCTCAAGGAGCCAAGTAACCATCATGAGACAGTCCCTCCTCGGGCTGACGAGTGAGCTGAAAGGCTTCATGCCGATGTTCCTTCTACACGACATTGCGCGTGGTCCGACCGAGCCCTCAACGTGAACTGGGCGACCCTTCGGAACGTTCAGGCGCCAGCTGATACCTCTTCTCGAGTGAGCGGCAATCTGGAGGGCCATTGGTACTATCTCGCCGAGACAACGGGTCCCCCCGGATTTGAATCAGACCCGGGAAAAGGGAAAGGGAGGAGGGCCGTCCGGTCCTCCTCGTGCGGGGACAGCCACCGATGCCCGAATCGGTCAACGTTGTCCTTTAGATTCGGTTTCCTCCATAGGATGCGAATCCGCACGGATTCGAACCCGGGACGAGGCCCGACGGACCGGGAGATCCGTGCCCACCGGTCAACCTTTTCTACCGAAGCCCCCTTCCGAGCCCCATGGTCCGCTTTGCCAAGCGCGTAACCTCCATCGAATCCTCTCCGACCGTTCGCTTGAGCAATCTGGTCACGGAGATGAAGGCCCGCGGTGAGGAGATCCTCTCCCTGTCCGTGGGCGAGCCGGATTTCCCGACCCCCACGCACATCGTCGAGGCGGCCAAGAAGGCGCTCGACGAGGGATTCACGAAGTACACCTCCTCCGTGGGCATCCGGGAGCTCCGGGAGGCCATTGCGGAGAAGTCCGGGAAGGAGAATCGCATCCCCGCGAAGCCGGAGAACGTCCTCGTGTCGCCCACGAAGCATACGCTCTACATGACCTGCATGGCCCTCCTGGAGGCCGGAGACGAGGCGATCATCCCGGACCCGGGATGGGTGTCCTACGGTCCCATGGTCGTCTTGGCGGGCGCGCGCCCCGTGCCCGTGCGGGCCGCGGACGAGGAAGGGTTCGTCCCGACCGCGGAGGCCGTTTCGGAGCAGATCACGCCCCGCACGCGGCTGATCATCCTGAACTCCCCCTCGAACCCGGCAGGCTCCGTGTACCCGCGTGCGACGATGAAGGGGATCGCGGACCTCGCCCAGGACCACGACCTTGTCGTCGTGAGCGACGAGATCTACGAGAAGATCCTCTACGAGGGCGAGCACGTGTCGCCCGCCTCGCTGGACGGCATGTTCGACCGCACGGTCACCGTGAACGGGTTCTCCAAGACGTACTCCATGACGGGATGGCGGGTCGGGTGGCTCGTCGCTCCGCCCCCGATCTTCAAGGAGATCTCCAAGGTCCAAGAGCACACGATCACCTGCGCCACCGCGTTCGCGCAAAAGGCCGGCGTCGCGGCCCTGCGCGGCCCGTCCGAGCCTCTCCGGAAGATGGTCGCCGAGTTCCGCGCGCGGCGCGATCTGATATGTGCCGAACTCGCGAAGATCGACCAGGTATCCACGTTCCGTCCCGGGGGCGCGTTCTACGTCTTCCCGAAGTTTGATGTGCCCCTGGAGGATGCCGCGCTCGGAGAGAAGCTTCTCAAGGAGGCCAAGGTCGCGATCACCCCTGGGAGCGCGTTCGGCGAAGCGGGCGCGGGCCACGAGCGGCTCTCCTACGCGGCGTCGAGGGAGACGATCACGGAGGCCGTCCGCCGAATCGGCGAGGTCGTCGCGAAGCTCTAGGCTCACTTCGCGCCGTGCTTCCGGAGCCAGTCCACGATCTCCGGGTGCTTGTACTCCTCCGCGAGGGAGACCGCGGTCTTCCCTTGTTCGGTCTCCTGGCTCAAGTCACCGCCGTGGGCAAGGAGGAGTTCCAGGATCGGGATGCTGCCGTTCGCGGCGGCGACGAGCGTCGGGGTCAACCCGCCCTGGTACCAGTAGTTCGGGTCCGCCCCGGCCTTCACGAGCCGCTCGACGACGTCCCGATGCCCTGAGGACACGGCGCCGGGGAGCGCCGTGAAGCGGCCGCGGTTCTTGCCAGCCTGGTTCACGTCGGCACCCTTCGCGAGCAGGTAGTCCACGACGGCCGGGTGACCCAGGAACGCGGCCAGGGCGAGCGGCGGAAATCCGTCCGCCGAATAGGAGGCCACGGCCTTCGGGTCCGCCTCGACGAGTTGCTTCACCCGGGCGAGGTCGCCCACCGTGGCCGCGGCGTGGACGTCGAGCACAGGTCTCGCCGCGAGGATGGCCTTCGAGACGTCCGCGTGGCCGTGGTACAGGGCGAGGACTGCGGCGTGGACGCCCTCGGAGGTCCGTGTGTCCTTGAGGTCCGGTTGCGCCTTCAGGAGGCTCTTCACCTTCGTGAGCTCACCCGCCTGGACCGCCTTCAGGAACTCCTCGGACATGGCGAGGCCCCACGTCGCGCGTGGGCTATAACGGTTTTCGGGAATCCGAAGGGCCCGGGGCACCGCGAGCTTCCAGGATCCCCACGACGTCTTCGTGCCCACGGGCTCGGGCCATGCCCAACGGCGTGTCCGCGCCCTCGCGCCCGGCGGCCATCACGGCCCCGTGGTCCAACAGGACCTTGACCGCGTCCGGCTGCCCGAAGTACGCTGCGAGGCCTAGCGGGGTGAACCCCTGTGCGTCGGGCTCGTTCACGCGCCGGCGTGATTGCCCAAGGATCGTCTTCAGTCGCCCGGCGCGGCCAAGTGCCGAAGCCTCGTACAGGTTGAGCTCGTCTTCGTTCACGTGCTCCAAGATTGCGGCTAGAGCGGATACCGCATCCTGGTGCTTCGCGGTCAGGACGAGCGTGCCCTCGGGCGTCCGCATGCGTCGGAGGAACGGGTTGCGGCCGAGGACCGCTCGCACCCTTGCGGCATCGTCGGCCTTCACCGCGGCCAAGAGTTCGTCCGCATCTGCCAACGCCGCTCACCCGGAAGGTCCCGGATGACCGTGCGGTTCAAAAATCTGCGCGCCTAGCGAGGGCGTTCCGCGGGTTGAGAGAAAAGGGAAGAAAACGGAAAGGGGAAGGGGTAGGCCCCGTACGGGGCCTACGTGCTCACTGCACGACCTGGGTCTCGCCGCACGACGGGCACATGACCTCGATGGGCCGCTTGCTCGTCGTGATCTCGATGGACGCGCCGCAGTGCTTGCATGCGACGGACATCGGTCCGGCGGCCTGCTGGCTCGGTCCGCTGGGCGGCGGGGGCGGCGGGGTGCTCGGCTTTCCCGTCCCCGCGATCGGGGGCGTGCGGCCCATGCCCGTCCGGCGCCACAGGAGGATCACGGCCAGGAGGAGCACGACGAACAGCAGGGTGATCAGGATGTCGAAGAGCGGCACCCCGCCGATGTCCGCCACGAGCGGGTTCACGGCGCCCACGTGGACGATCTCGTACACGGAGGCACCCGTGTTGCCCTCCGAAATGTACAGGAGGATGTTGCCCGTGGGCGTGTTCCCAGGCACCTGGAGCGTCAGGGTGCCCGTCGGCGTGGAGGCGTCTACGTACCGGAACGTGACTCCGTACAACTGGAGGTAGAAGTGGTACGAGGACGGGAGCACGGACACGCCCCTTGTGCTGACCGTGTACGTGATCGTCATCGTGTCTCCGGGGTTGTAGCTGGACTTGTCAAAGCTCACGGACAGGAAGTACCCGTCCGCGCGGTACGCGGTCGCCGTCGCCTGCACGGCCCGCCCATTCTGGCTCGCGGTGACGAGGAACACATACCGGCTGCTCGACGGGCTCGGCGTCGTGAAGCTCTTCGTCGCGGAGCCGTTGCCGGAGGCCACCACGGAGCCGCTCGCGTCCTGGACCGCCCAGACGTACGTCGGACTCGTGATCAGGGTCGAGGTGAGGGAGGCGGTCGCGGTGATCGTGTCGCCCGCGTTGAACTGGGTGTGGTCCAAGGTCAGGGAGAGGTAGCCGAAGGAGACCTGGGCCGTCGCGC
>DASQGG010000082.1 GCA_035632695.1 Thermoplasmata archaeon | reverse complement strand
ATTATGCACAACACGCGCCGGATGCGCGCAGATCGGGACGAGGATATTCTTTCGGGGATGCTCACGGCAATCATGGCCTTCTTGCGCGATCAAGACCCTGAAGAGAACGGGGAGCTCAAGCGATTCGAGGTGGGTGGCAAGACGACGCTTCTCGAGCGTGGGCGGCACGTCTACCTGACCGCGGTTTATTCCGGTCGCGTCCCGAACTGGGCTGGCAAAGACCTCCACCGCTTCATGGGGGACCTCGAGCGCAACTTCGGCGACGCGTTCGCGCACTGGTCCGGTTCGCCCGAGGACTTGCACGGACTCAAGGAGTACATGGGCCGCTTCGTGTCCCGCCTGCGGTACCACGGGGACCGCAACGGCCGGGCGCGCGCAGCCTGACCGGCTACGGGTGCACGAACAGCAGGTAGAACATCACGGCGAACCCGAGGAGCATGAACCCCGTCGAGAGGATCCACATCCACTTCAGGAGACTCGCGCGGCGCTCGGGGTTGGCCCACGCCTTCTCGAGGCGCTCCATCACATCGCCTTGAACCGCTTCAGGCGCATGAAGTTGTCCCGCTCCATCTCCTCGAGCCGCTGGCGGATGAACGCCTCGGTCGACTTGAGCTCGGGGATCACGCGGTACTCGAGCGCGTTCACGCGGCGCTTGACCTTCTCGATCTCCTCGATCAAGCGGCGCATGGTCGTCTCGATCTCTGCCGCGACGACGATGTCCTCCACGAGCGCCTCGTAGGCCTCCGCGGCCTCATCGATCCGCGCGGACGTCGTGATCACGCCGTACCCGCGGTCCTCGAGCTTCTTCCGCACGCTCTTCGCGTCGATCTTGGGGACCACGATTCCCATCACGTTCTTCGTCCTTAGGTCCAGGGTGGGCACCTCGCGGCTCGCAAGGGCTGCGGAGCGGACGCCGATCGAGCCCTCGATCGCACGGGCGATCACGATGCGCTGCTCCGCCGTGCGGTACTTCTCCGCGAGGTTCGATCGGAGCGTCTTCGCGCGGTCGAGCACCCGGAAGAACTCCACGATCAGCGCGTCCCGCTTCAGCTTGAGAAGGCGGTAGCCCCGCTCCGCCATGCGGCGCGTCCGTCGCAGCTGGAGCAGCTGGGACCGTGTGGGCTTGTAGTTCTGGAGGACCATCTCACGCCTTCACTGGGGTTGCCGCCGGGGCTGCGCTTCCGGCGCGGTACTTGGGGTGGTACTTCTCGAGCGTCTTCCGGTCGATCTTCGTGAGCCACGCCTCGTCGATCGTCGCGAGGAGGTTCCACCCGATGTCGACGGTCTGCTCGATCGTCCGGTCCTCCTCGGATCCTTGCTGGATGAACTCCTGCTCGAACCGGTCCGAGAACTCGAGCATCTTCCGGTCGCGGTCCGAGAGGGCCTCCTTGCCGACGATGGCCACGAGGCCGCGCACGTCCTTGCCCTCCGCATAGGCCGCGTAGAGCTGGTCGGAGACCTGCTTGTGGTCCTCCCGCGTGCGATCCTTCCCGATCCCCGCGTCCATGAGGCGCGACAGGGAGGGCAGCGGGTCCACGGGCGGGTAGATTCCCTTCCGGTGTAGGTCGCGCGCGATCGCGATCTGGCCCTCCGTGATGTAACCCGTCAGGTCCGCGATCGGGTGCGTCCAGTCGTCGTCCGGGATCGACATGATCGGGATCTGCGTGATGCTGCCGGAACGGCCGTGGATTCGTCCCGCGCGCTCGTAAATCGTGGCCAGATCCGTGTACATGTAGCCCGGATACCCGCGGCGCCCGGGCACCTCCTCCCGCGCGGCCCCGATCTGCCGCAGGGCTTCCGCGTAATTCGTCATGTCCGTGAGGATGACGAGGATGTGCATGCCGACCTCGTACGCGAGGTACTCTGCTGCGGTCAGGGCCATGCGCGGGGTGATCAGCCGCTCCACGGCGGGGTCGTCCGCGAGGTTCAGGAACAGGACGGCTCGTTTGAGCGCCCCCGTGCGCTCGAAGTCGTTCATGAACACGCGCGCCTCCTCGTGGGTGATGCCCATGGCTGCGAAGACGACGCCGAACGGCTCTTTGGAACCGCGGACCTTCGCCTGTCGGGCGATCTGGAGGGCCACCTCGTTGTGCGGCAGCCCAGCGCCGGAGAAGAGCGGCAGTTTCTGCCCCCGCACGAGCGTGTTCAGCCCGTCGATCGTGGATATGCCCGTCTGGATGAACTCCGCGGGGTGCTCCCGGGAGACGGGGTTGATCGCTGCCCCGCTGATGTCCACGCGCTTCTCGGGCAGGATCGGTGGGCCGCCGTCGGCGGGTTCGCCGGAGCCGGTGAGCACGCGTCCGAGCATCTCCCGCGACACGGAGAGCTTGATCGTCTCCCCG
>DASQGG010000081.1 GCA_035632695.1 Thermoplasmata archaeon | reverse complement strand
GTCGTTCTCTTCTCCTTTGAGGATGACGGTCAGGTACGCGTGCTTCCCGCGCTCCATGACAAGCGTGTAGTCCCCGTGCTTGATCGCGCTGAGCGAACCTCGCAGCGTCGGGAACGAGGTCCGCATGAAATTCTGGATCACATCGAGCGTGGCGCTGAACAGATCCTGGTCGATTACCTTCTCGCCGGGGCGGACCTTGGCGCCGATCAGGGTGCCGTCCGTGTAGATGATGAATGCCGCCTTGATGTCGTATCGACTCGCCTTCCAACGGCGGACCGCGACGGAGAACCGCTCGGGGCTTCGCGGCGAGAGTGTGATCACGGAGACGATCCCGGGGAAGACGAGACCCGTGGAAAACAGCGGGAGATAGTCCGGATTGCCTGTCACGCCGCGGAACGTGTTCGTCACGGTTCCCAGGACGACCGCTAGGAGGGCGGACACGAGGAGTCCAAACATCCGACGGCGCAGCTTGCGCGTCTCGTGGGCGACCTCACGGTACGTCCGCAGGAGGAAGTACGCGCCGAGGACCGCGTAGACGAGCGCGCCGGCGGCCCAGATCGCGAACACAGTGCGGTTCCAGTTGCCGATCCAGGGCGGTTGGTTGTTCCCGCCGAAGGAGGCGATGCCCTGGGAGTTAACCAGGAATAGCCAAACCATCGAGATGAGCCCTACCGCCGGAAGGAGGGTGACGAGGTAGATCTGCCGCATCCTCGTGTAGAAGACGAGGGCAAACAGGAAGATGAAGACGACCGCAAGGGTAAGCACCGAGAAGCTCAGGAGGGCCGCGAGCATCGCTTCGTCCTGGGTCGGAACCGTGAAGAAGAACACGTCGGCAAGGGCGTACGCCCCTGCGAAGAGGCAGGCGGCCAGGAAGAACGCCTCGGTCCACGTCCGGTAGCGGTCGCGGTACACCTGGTACACCGCAAGCCCCCACCAAACGCCGACGGTGGCGAGAGGCCAGAACTGCTGGTAGGGAAGGAGGGTAGGCATGGCCGGACCCGTGGCGGGTTCGCAAGCTCCGTAGACTATCTTAATGCTTCGATGTGGTTCTCTTTCCGGGGAGAATCCGCGATGCGGGCACGAATCACGAGGCTTCTCCGACCCGCGCACGGGCCGTCAGCCGGCCCCCGGTCGCACGGCCTTGAGCTGCCCGCGGTACATCTCGAGGAGCTCCTTCTGTGTCGTCGCGTCTTCGGGCTTTTTGTCGTCCCGCCAACGACCCGTGAAGCGCGGGAAGCGGACCGCGAGGCCCGCGCCCTTTCGGATCGCGTCCCGCGCGCACGTGTGCACCGGGCTGACCGTGATCTCGGCGCCCTTGACCTCAAGGACGAACCGAGGTTCGAACCACACGTCGGGGAGGATCTGGGAGTCCACCCGGGCGTGTATATGTGGGATCGTGACCTCCTTGAATCGATCCTTGAGGGCGAAGAGGGTCTCGTCGTCGAATCCCGTGCCGAGCTTGCACGTCGTCCGGAAGACATCGGCTTGGTCGTCGTATGCGGCCATGAGGAGCGCGCCGTAGGTCCCAGCGCGCTTCCCCCGCCCAGCGAAGGCGCCCACGGCGACCAGGTCAATCGTGTCGCTCAGTTCCGCGCTGTATTCCTTCTTGAACTTGATCCACAGGAAGCCGCGTGCCCCCGCCTCGTAGGTCGAGGTGAGCGCCTTGGCCATGAGCCCTTCGCATCCCGCCTGTAGCGCCTCGTCGAAGAACGACTCCGCGACCTTGACGTCCGCGGTCGTCTTGTACGTCGCGCGCCGGATGCGCTCGTTCTCCGTGAGGACGGCGTCCAGGCTCTCGCGCCGCTCGACGTATGTCCGCGTGGTGAAGTCCTCGCCCTCCCGCAGAAGGCAGTCGAACGTGAACAGGGTGACGGGAAACTCCTGGGCCATGCGGTCCACGTCCGTCTTGCGTCCGCGCCGCCGACTCACCTCCTGGAACGGGAGGAACTCGCCCGTGTTCGCGTCGACGGGGACGGCCTCGCCCTCGACGATGACTTCCTTGGCTCGGATCGCGGAGCGAAGCCCCTCGACGATTTCGGGGAACTGCCCCGTGATGTTCTCCAGCTCGCGCGAGAAGAGCTGGATCTTGTCCTTCGAGATGTGCGCCTGGCACCGCAAGCCGTCGTACTTGTACTCCAGCGCGCACTCCCCCAGGCGGTCCATGATCTCCTGGAGGGTCGGCAGCCGCTCCGCGAGCATGGAACGGATCGGGCGGAACAACTGGAGGTGAATCGCGTCGGCGCCCGCCAGTCCCTTCTCCGCGAGGACGCGAGCGACCTCGCCAAGGTCGGACGAAACGTTGTACGCGCGCTCCACCCGGTCCCGCTCTTCCTTGGTCGCGAACGTCGCGGCGAGGGCGTCTACGATGGTCATGTCCGCCACGCCGAGGCGCATCTTGCCCACGACGATCCGCAACAGGTATCGCGCCTCCCGCGGCTCCGAATCCGTGAGCAGTTCCGCGAGCAGGCGCAGCTTCCGTTCCTGGGACCCGGACCCGGACGTCGTCGCGATCTCCTTGAGGTTCGCGTAGACCTTGGCCACGGTGAGCGGCTCCGCCGTCAGGGAGGTCTGCTTCTTCCCCCGGAGCCGTTCTTCCGCCACGAGGCCGAGGTCCCCGGAGGCCTTCCAGGCGCGTTCGACCTCCTCCTCGCCGTCGCCGGTGGCCTGGGCGATCGCGCGGATTGCGAGCTTCTCCGCGAGGCCGAGCTCGATGCCGAGGTAATCCGGGAAGACCCGTCCCTGGGTCAGGTAGACGACGCGCTCGAGTTCCTCCTGGGGCACCTGCCGGAACAGGGCGACGAGGAGGTCCGTCATTTCGAGTCGTTTCGTCGTCGCCTCGAGCTTCTCGTACGCGTCGACCAAGGTCGCGTATCGCATCGGTCCACCCAGGCGCGTCAAGAGCTTAAGCGTGGCGGGCGGGTCAGTGGATTCTCGCCAGGACGGACGCCACGATGGCCTCGCTCTGCCCGATGTACCGCTCGGGCCGCATGGCCTCGTCGATCTCCTTGTCCGACAGGAGGGCTTTGACCCGCTTGTCGGCCTTCAGGGCGTCCTTCAGATGGGCCCTCTGGGCGCGGGCCTTCAGGGCGATGTCCCGAACCAGCCGGTGGGCTTCCTGCCGGCCCATCCCCTTCCGCGCGAGGGCGATCATCACGCTCTCGGACATGACCTGCCCCTTCGTCGCCTCCAGGTTCTCCTTCATCCGGTCCGGGTAGACGCGCAGGCCGCGGAACACCTCGATGGACCGCGTGATCATCTCGTCGAGGAGGACGCACGCGTGGGGGATCAGGATCCGCTCCGAAGCGCTGTTCGTCAGGTCGCGCTCGTGCCACAGCGCGACGTTCTCGTACGCGGGGATCGCCAGGGCGCGGACGATGCGGGCCAGGGAGACCACGTTCTCCGCGTTCACCGGGTTCTCCTTCTGGGCCATCGTGGAGCTGCCCACCTGCTTCTTCGCCTCGAACGCCTCCGCGGCCTCGCCGATCTCGTTCCGCTGGAGGTTCCGCACCTCGGTCGCGAACTTCTCCAGGGACGAGGCCACGTTGGCCAGGACCGCGATGAACTCCGCGTACCGGTCGCGGCCGACGACCTGGGTAGACGCCTCGTCCACTCCGATCCCGAGATCCGCCATGACCGCGGCCTGGATCTCGAGGGCCTTCGGGCCAAACGCGGCTCCCGTGCCCACGGCCCCGGACATCTTGCCCACGACCACGCGCTTGGTCATCTCGACGATCCGCTCGCGATGCCGCTCCACCTCCGCGGTGTAGACGGCCATCTTGAGGCCGAACGTGATCGGGGTGGCGGCCTGGCCGTGCGTGCGGCCGAGCATGACCGTCCCCTTGTGCCGCTTCGCCAGGTCCGCCAAGGCGCGTGCGAGTCCTTCCAGGCCCTCGTCCAGGATCGCGATCACATCCCGCAACTGGAGTGCCGTTGCGGTGTCCGAGATGTCGTTGCTCGTCGCGCCTAGGTGGACGTACTTGCCCGCCTCCGTGCCGCTGGCCTCCGTGAGGGCGAGGACCACGGCCATGAGGTCGTGGCGCGTCTCCTTCTCCAGTTCCGTCACGCGCGCGACCGTGACCTCCTCCGTGGTCGCATGCTTCGTGATTGCCTTCGCGGCGTCCGCCGGGATGAGGTCCGCCGCGGCCTCGGCGCGCGCGAGGGCCGCCTCCACGTCGAGGAGGCGCTGGAGTCGGCTTTCCTCGTCCAACACGGCCTTCATCTTCGGGCGGCCGTAGCGGAAATCGATCGGACAGAGCAGGGACATGGCCTTCCCGGAGCGGCAAAGGATTGGCCCGTTATGGAGCTTTCCCAGGGGTCCCGGGGCGGGCCGCCGAAAGGTCCATGGCCGGAAACGGGCATGTGGACTCAACGAGGGATGCCATGCGGTTTACCGCGTTCCAGAAGATCGGGCTCCTGGGAATCGTTGTCTTCGTCATCGGAGGGGTGACCGGCATCGTACTGCCGCAGATGTCGCCAACCGGCACCTACTCCTGGAGCGGCCTCGGGAGCGGCCTCATCGTCGTGGGAGGGATCCTCATCCTGGTCGGGGTCGTCGGGGGGATCTTCCTGGCGTTCTACCAAGCCGGCGCTGCCCGCGAGAGGGCGCGGCTGGGATCCCAACCGCCGCGCCGCTAGGGTCCCTCGTCCCTCGCGTCGGCCCCAGGCTCAGGTCCGGCCGACGGCGTCCGGACAGGACTCCCATGTCCCGGGAGCAGGACGCCCGCCTTCAGGTCCGTGAGTCGGCGAAAGGAGTTGACCGCGGCCGCGGCATCCTCGACGAGATTGGGAGGCTCCGGCTTCCCCCGTCGCCCGTTCACCGCGTCCCCGGCGAACAGGATGTCCGCGCTCCGGGCGTAGAAGGCGCAGGACCCGAGGGTGTGTCCCGGCGCGTGGATCACCTCGATCGGCCAACCGAGGACGTCCAGCGTCTCGCCACCCTCGAGGACTCGATCCGCCTCGAAGGGATCCGCCCGGATGAACAACGTGATGACGCCCATGAAGGCCGCGGCCACTTTCATGGCGGGTCGCGTTCCGTGCGTCCGGCGGCGCTCCCGTTTCGCCGCCACGGGCGCGTCGAGCCGGTGCAACTCCGCAGCCGCCCCCGCCTCGCGTCTCCAGACGCCCGCCGTGCCCACGTGGTCCGCATGATGGTGTGTGAGCAGGAGGGCCGCGATGTCGTCGACCTCCTTCCCGAGCTCTCGCAGCCCCTGGCGGATGAGGTCCTCCGCCTTCCGAGTCCCTGTGTCCACGAGGACGATCTTGCCCAGGTCGATCAGGTAGAGGTTGACGAATCGGTCCTCGAGGCGGTAGACTTGGTCCGCGACGCGGCGGAGGTGGTCCGAGGCCACGGTCCGTGCATCCGCGCGTTCCGGATAAGCCTCACGCCGATTCGGAATCCTCCCTCGCTTGAGGCGATCCCGCCAAGATCGGGAGGCGAAGCGTGAACGTGCTGCCCTTGCCCGCCTCGGATGCCACGTCGATGTGCCCACCGTGCGCCTCGACCACGGCCTCCACGAAGCTCAGGCCCAGGCCGACCCCATCGCCCTGCGGCTTGGTCGTGAAGAAGGGCTTGAAGACGAGTTCCCGTTCCTCGGGGGACATTCCCTTTCCGGTGTCCCGGACGACGATTCGGATCGTCGCGTCCTCGGTGGAGAGGGCCACGGACACCACCCCATGGTCGGTCGCCTGGTACGCGTTCTTGATCAGATTCACGAACGCCTGGGACATCTTCAGGGAATCCACCGCGGTGAGGATCGGCGTCTCTCCCAGATCGAGACTCAGGGTCACTCCCTCCTTACGGTAGGCGGATGCCTGGTCCGCCGCGGTGCGGAGCAGGGCAACGATGTCCGTCTCCTTCCGGTCGATCGCGCTCGCCTGCGTGAACGTCATGATTTCCTCGATGATGCGGGTCGCCAGGCGCCGTTGTATGTCGATCTTGTCGAGCCGTTCCCTCGTCCCACCGTCCTGGGTCTGCCGTCGGATGCTC
>DASQGG010000080.1 GCA_035632695.1 Thermoplasmata archaeon | reverse complement strand
TAATCCTCGCGATCGCGGTGGGACCGGCGTTAGGTCTGCCCACGAAGGGCATGTACTCCACGAGCCCCACGTTCCCCGAGATCACCCACATGTCCGTCCTGGACTCCCTGATCGCGCTGAACTTCCCCGCCGTGGGCGACGCGATCCTGCACCTAATCCTCCCGGCCGCGGCGCTCGCCTTCCTGAACTTGGGCATCGCGACCCGAATGACGCGAACGTCCATGCTCGAGGTCCTGCCCCTGGACTACGTGAAGACGGCCAAGATGAAGGGCCTCTCGGACTTCATCGTCCTGTACAAGCACGCGCTCCGGAATTCCCTCATTTCCACGGTCACGATCCTGGGTCTCACCGCAGGGGTCCTGCTCTCGGGTACGGTCGTGATCGAGTACATCTTCCAGTGGCCTGGGATCGGCCTGTTCGCCTTCAACGCGATCACCGGATACAGCTTCTCCGCGACCATCGCCGTGGTCATCGTCTTCGCGGTCGGAGTCGTCATCTCGAACATCATCGCGGACTTGCTCTATGGCCTCCTGGACCCACGTGTGGAGTGGAGGTAGATGAACGAGGTGGCCGCGGAGGCCTCCGCCGAGCTTGCGGCGTCGACCTCGGAGGTCCGCCTCCGGACCCGGTTCCGCGCCGGTTTCGTGGGCTTCTACCGAGTCCTCCGAGCGAACCCGCTCACGTTCATCGGGTTCATCCTCGTTGTTGTGATCACGGTCACCGCGACCCTCGTCGCGCTCGTCCCGTTCTTGACCCAGCTGATTCTGGGCCACACGGTGTTCTTTACACCGTACGATCCGAACCAGCTGACGACGGACTACGGGCTGTCTCCTTCGTGGAACCACTTGCTAGGCACGGACCACTTGGGGCGGGACATGTTCTCCCGCGTCCTCGCGGCCTTGCCTCTTGATCTCGCGATCGGTTTCGGCATCACGGGGTTCTCCCTGCTGCTTGGCGGCGCATTGGGCCTCGTGGCCGGCTTCTGGGACAAGCCGCGGACCGTCGGCGGCGTGGTCTCCACGATCATCCTCCGGGTCACGGACATCTTCCTCGCGTTCCCTCCGCTGGTCCTGGCTCTCGCGATTGCTGCCTCACTGGGCCGCGGGACCGGGCCGAGCGTCTTGGCGGTCCTCGTCACGTGGTGGCCATACTACGTTCGACTGGCGCGTGGCGAGGTCCTCGCGGTGAAGCACCAGCCCTACGTGATGGCGGCCCGGGCCGCCGGCGTGTCGGAGCCGCGCATCCTGTTCCGCCACGTCCTCCGGAACCTGGTCGAGCCCCTCGTCGTGTACTATACCCTGGACATCGGGACCGTGCTCGTGACCTTCTCGACGATCTCGTTCGTGGGCATCGGCGTGCCCCTGGACGTGCCCGAGTGGGGGAACATGATCGAGTTCTACGAGAGCAAGCTCCTGCTCCTGCCCTGGACAGTCCTGAGTCCGGGCCTCGCGATCTTCGTCACCGTGCTCGCGTTCAGCCTCCTGGGCGACGGGCTGCGGGATGTGCTCGATCCTAGGACCCGCCGAGCCCTGGCCCAGGGTGCGGCCACCACCGCGTCCCCCGCCGCGCGCTCGGGAGGCTGAGCCCATGGCGACGCCGCTGCTCGAGATCAGGGACCTGTCCGTGGACTTCGAAGTGGGCGCGGGCACGTTCCATGCCGTGAACCGCGTGTCCCTGGACCTCACCCCGGGAAGGGTCGTCGGCATCGTCGGGGAAACGGGTTCCGGAAAGAGCACGCTCGGTCACGCCATCCCCCGCCTGCTCCCGGAGCCGCCCGCCAAGATCAAGTCGGGCACGATCAAGTTCCGCGGCATCGACATCCTCACCCTTCCCAAGTGGCAGCTCCCTATGGTCCGCGGCAGCGGGATCGGGATGATCTTCCAGGAGCCGATCAACTCCCTGAACCCCGCGTTCCGGATCTTCGACCAGGTCGCCGAGGCCATCATGGTGCGCAAGCTGCGGGAGGCGGGGAAGTCCGAAGTTCTCCTGCCCGAGACCAAGCCGTTCGACTACTCCAAGGGGAAGCCCGTCGACACAGCCGACGCCCTCGCACATCCGTTGTCCACGAACCTCTTTTCCCTAGGGCGGTCCGCTCGGAGCGAGGCGCTGCGGAAGGAGGTGCTGGAGTACCTGCGGCTCGTTCGGATCAACGACCCCGAGACGATCCTCTCCCTGTACCCCCACGAGCTCTCCGGCGGCATGCGGCAGCGGATCATGATCGCGATCGCCCTGAGCGCCAAGCCCTCTCTCTTGATCGCGGACGAGCCCACGAGCGCGCTTGACATCACGATCCAGGCCCAGGTGCTCACCCTGATGAAGGAGCTCATGACCGAGGTCCGGACCTCGATCCTGTTCATCTCCCACGACCTCGGCGTGATCGCGGAGATGGCCGACGACGTGGGGGTCCTCTACGCAGGGCATCTCGTGGAGTACGGTCCCGTGGCCGAGGTGTACGGGAACCCACGCCACCCGTACACGAAGATGCTCATGCGCGCCATTCCCAACCGGTACAAGACGGACGGCCGCCTCCCGTCCCTCCCTGGGAGCGTGCCCAGCCTCGCGCACATCCCGCCCGGCTGCGCGTTCCACACGCGCTGCCCGCTCGTCCAAGACGTCTGCACGCACGATCCCGGCCCTGCGCTGGCGGTCGCCAAAGGCGGCTCGACCCCCGACCACCGGGCCGCGTGCTACTTCAGCGACCAGGTGGCGAGCATCGCATGACGCCGCCCCTGGTCGAAGCTCGGGACGTGACGAAGCACTTCCCGCTCGCGCGGTCCCTCATGCAGTCGATCCGACGAGCCCCGTCCGAGGTCGTCCACGCCGTGGACGGTGTGTCCCTGGAGATCCACGAGGGGGAGACGTTGGGACTCATCGGGGAATCCGGCTCCGGCAAGACCACGCTGGGCTGGGTCTTGGCCAAGCTCCACACGGTGACCTCGGGACGGATCTTCTTCGATGGCCGCGACATCACGAAGCTCTCCAAGCACGACCTCTTGGAGTGGCGGCGGAACATCCAGGTCGTGTTCCAGGACCCCGTGGGGTCTCTCGACCCGCGTCTCCGGGTCTGGCAGATCGTGGGGGAGCCCATCCAGGCGCAGAGCCAGGTCACGAAAGCGGAACTGCGCGACCGGGTGTCCGAGCTCCTCCCGCTGGTTGGTCTGCCCACGGGGACCTTGGACCAGTACCCCCATGAATTCTCCGGGGGCGGGCGGCAGCGGCTGTCTCTGGCTCGGGCGCTCAGCGTCCGTCCCAGGCTCATCGTCCTCGACGAGCCGACGAGCGCGCTCGACGTCGCGGTGCAAGCCCAGGTCCTCAACCGCCTCGTGAGCCTGCAGGAGGAGCTCGACCTGTCCTACCTGCTGATCACGCACAACGTGGCCGCCGTGCGTTACGTGGCCGACCGCGTGGCGGTCATGTACCTGGGCCAGATTGCCGAGATCGGCCCCGTGCGCGACCTCCTTGAGCACCCCGTCCACCCGTACACGAAGGCACTCCTTGCGGCCCTGCCCCAGGCGGATCCGGGCCGGCGCCGGGCGCGGTACCGAATCTCGGGGGAGATCCCGACCCTGGTCCACCCGCCACCCGGGTGCCGCTTCGCGCCGCGCTGCCCGTTCGTCGTGGACCGCTGTCGCACGGAGGCGCCGCCCTTGCGTGAGGTTCCCCAGTACCCCGGCCGTCAGGTGGCGTGTCACCGGGCCGAAGAAATCGGAGACGTACCTCCGGAGCAGCTCCTCGTGACGGTCACCGATTCAGGCACGCAGCAAACGGCGCCGGGTTCCTCGTAGATCTCGCGGGGGACAAAAGAGGAAGGAGAGCCGGCGGCCACGCCGGCTCTTGCGGGTTCAGGTGCGGGTTGCGTATTCCGTGTTCTGCACGACCACGAAGGGAAGTGCTGCCCCCATGGGGTTCGTCACGAACCCGAACAGGTGAGAGTTCACGACTTGGAACTGGGTGGGGACCACGAGCCAGGCATCCGTGTAGTTGTCGTACATCATCCGGGTGATCTGGCGGTAGTCGCTCTCCACCTGAGTCGAGCTCCGGTTCGTGGCCGCGTCGATGACGAGCATGTCCATCGTACCGTTGTTGTACTCGGCCATGCACGCGTTGGCGCTCCCGTAGCTGATCGCGTTGTTCTGCGTCCAGTCGTCCGGCGAAATGTAGTCCGAGGTGTAGAACTCCTGTCCGATCGGGAACGGTCCGCCGTTCGCGGTGGTCTGCGCGATGCAGTT
>DASQGG010000079.1 GCA_035632695.1 Thermoplasmata archaeon | reverse complement strand
ACCATGTGCCGTTACTATCCGCTTCGCCTCGCCGCCGAGCCAATCTGCGAAAAGACGGACAGCGGGACCAGGCCAGAGCTGGGCCACTCCCAAGACCGTAGCATAGTATGGGTGCTTGATCCTGGGCGTCCGAAAGTTCTTCGTGATCTTGAAGTACCCGTCGCCATCGAAGAGTCCACCCAGGTATGCCAAGACGACCCCGTTGCTCATGAGGAACTACATGGTCCTCGGAGCGCAGGACACTGTTGACTACGTGTTCTGTAGATGCAGGAGCAGCGCGCGGAGACTTCGGTTGGACGGAACTCTGAGCGATTCAGCAAAAAACCGTCACGAATTGTACGAAATCAGTCACTTTCGATTCTTGGCGCAAGCAAATACTTGACTTCGCCCTTGCCGCTCGCGATCTTGAACTCCATCCGCACGGGATAGTCGGTACCCAAGTACAGCGCGACCGTGGGCGCCGTGCTAATCGCCTTGACCATGTTCGAGAAGTAGTCCAGTGGGAACAGGGAGCGCACCGCGTCCTTGGCCTGGAGCTCTTCCAGCAGGTCCTTGGGCACCATGTGGGACACGGTGTCCGTGTCGCCCTCAGATACGACCTCGAACCCTTCCGGCGACGCCTTGAGGGCGATGTGGTCGCTCACGCTCTCCGACGCCCGGATCGCCTGGCGGAGCTCGTCCGTACGGACGACGACCTTCGCAGGGAGGTTCAGGCTCGGCACCTTGGGGTCGCTCATGCCCGCGGTGTCCACCAGGGACATGCGTCGGGTCGTGTTCCCGACCGTGACGACGAGCCGGTTCTTGTCCTCGTCGTGGGCGATCGAGATGGCCTCGCCTGCCTTCGCGAGGCGCAGGATCTCCTTCATCTTGTCCATGTCGAGGCCCAGCTCGGCCTCCTCGGCCTTGTAGGACTCGAACGCACCGCGGTCGAGGGAGAGGTCCACCATGGCCACGTGGGCCGGGTCCACGGCCTTGACCGTGACGGAATCCTTGCCGACGTTGAGCTTGGCCTCGTCCACCAAGGTCGAGACCACGTCGACCAGTTCTTTGAGAACCTCTGCCTTCAGTTTCGCCTCGAACATCCGTCTCCCCCGAAAGTCCGGCCGACAATCCGGTCAACCGTAATAAAGGTTCCCGGATGGACGGCCGGGGAGCCTCCCGCCTTCAGTACTCGCGCCACGTGTTGCCGCACTTCACGCAACGGTAGATGCGCGTCGTCGGCTCGTCCGCGGCCCGCGTCTGGCGCATGACCCAGAACGCTTCGTAGTGTCCGCACTTCGGGCACTCCACGCGCGTCTTGGGAAGCGTCTCCGTGATCTCGTCGAGGACGAGGGTCTCCGCCGGCTTCTCCTTGGTCTGCCGGATCACCTTGGTCACGGTCACGTCCTTCCCCGAGAGGGAGCGTTCCATGCCGCAGGCGTTGCAGCGCAGCCGCCCGTCCACGGGGAACATGAGCGAGCCGCACTTGGGGCAGAACATCCGCGCCGTTCCGAGCG
Organism: Thermoplasmata archaeon; assembly: GCA_035632695.1. Classification (NCBI taxonomy): domain Archaea; kingdom Methanobacteriati; phylum Thermoplasmatota; class Thermoplasmata; species Thermoplasmata archaeon. Next base: position 6,193 of record DASQGG010000079.1, on the reverse strand, counting down.
GGGCGTCCGATAAAAAGCTTGCGACTTCAGCGCGTCGGATGCTCGTACTGGCGGAGCGCGCGCTCGACGAACCTCTGGATCGCGACCTCTTCCTCGTGGCTCCGCTGCCGCGGCCGGCGCGCTTCCTGGGCTTCCCGGCGGGCCACCGCCTCCGCGTCCTCTTCTTCTTCGGCAGCCGCGTGGCTCTTCGAGTGGTGCTCCCTCGCGCCCGACGGGGGCGCGTGGTGCGTGCGCGATGCGACAACCTCTTCCTCCTCAGGTTCCTCGTCCTCCTCGTCGCGCGCGCGGGCGCGCCCGAGGTGCCGGGCCGAGTGCCCTTCGACGGTCTCTCCGTTGAGCTTTCGGTACTCCTCGAACCTCACCGGGGAGCCGTGCCGGCGGCGCTTCGGACCCGAGTGAATCTGGACGTCGCCGTGGCCCCGGGCTCGTGCCCGGACCGGCCGACGCATCTCGCGGAGCTCCTCGTCGTCCTCGTAGTCGTCCTCGTCCGCCGCAACGGCGCGGTGTCCGCCGAACAGGGGCTGGATCAGGTTGAAGCCTACGGATTGGCTCGAGCCGTTCTTGTAGTACAGCTCGCGCCGGGTCTGGTCCGCGATCAGGCCACCGATGTACGCGAAGATGATCACCATGAGGTATCCGTTCGTCCCCATGCCGAACGTGCTCTGGAGGGCCTTCACGAACCCCGTCATGTAGCCGACGAGGAAGTCCTTGTAGGGCATGAGGAACGGGAGGATGCTCGCCGCGCCGCCCGCGATGGCCTGGGGCAGGGAGGCCACGAGGTCGATCTGGGTCGAACCCATCCCGCGCGTGTACGCCGTGTTCGCGATCAGGACGATGACCACGGGCAGGATGGCGGCAAACACGCCCTTCATGGCCGAGCCGGAACGCCGCCCGCCCACGTAGCCCGCGATCATGGGGCCTGCGGGCTGGATCCACCACAGGAGGAAGGAGAGGATCAGGATGACCCGCGCCGAAGACCAGAACGAGAAGGGCGGGCCCTCGCCCCGCATCTGGCGCGACTCCCCGTCCACCTCGATCTTGTACGCGTTCGGGTTGGAGGGATGCTTCCGGGATCGCTTGTTGCTCCACGCGCCCTTCCGGTCCTCCTCGTCCTCCTCATCGTCGGAGCGGCGGGACCCGAGGACCCAGCGGAGGATTCCCATACCCATCCCTTGGAGGTCAGTCGGACCTTTGTCTGACAGCCCAAGGGCCCGCCGCGCTCTTAATAGCTTCGCCCTCGGCACACGCCTTGACAAAGCCGTCCGACATCACGAGGGGAGTCGGACTGCGAACCCGAACTCCACGGGGGTCCCCTGCGGCCCGCGGACCGTCGCGCGGAGATCCCACGTCCCGGTCGCGTCCAGCACGGACGATTCCACGAAGTAGTGGTTCCCGTGCGGTCCTTCGAGGGCGAGGGTGACCCACGTTCCGTTGCCGCCCTCGAGGAGGAACGAGAGCGTGGCGTTGGCTCCCGGGTAGTACGGCGTGCCGTTGCCCGCGTAGTAGAGGACGAGCTGGAAGATGTAGCTCCCGGGCCCGTTCGGCCACGGGTTCACCTGGAAGATCGCGTAGAGTCCTCCCGCGGTCGCGTCCAGGGTGAACGTCGCGTTCTGCGGCCCCGGCGCCGCCGCGGGATTCATCGTCGCGAGGAGTCCCGCCAGGACGAGGATGGCGACCCCGAGCATGGCCTCGAACCGGACCGTCCGCGTGAGGCGCTCGACGCCCTCGGGGGTGGGCGGCGCCTCGGGCTCCCGCCGAAGGCTGCGGCGGTTCCACGCCCCGAGGAGGACCATGGGGACGAGGAGGGCCGTCTTTGCCAGGATGACCCAGCCGTAGCTCGAGCCGAGGAGGCCGCCCACCGTGCCCACCAGGAACAGGGCGAGTCCCGCGCCCGCGGCCACGAGGAGTCCGACGCCGAGCAACGCGAGTCGGGAGAAGGCGCGCAGGAGTCCCTCCGAGAAGTCTGCGGGGGTCGGCGCCCGGAGCCATCGGCGAGTCCGTAGCAGGGCCAGGAGCCCGCCGGCCCACAGGGCGGCGCCGTACAGGTGGACCGCGTCTGCGACGGGGCCCAGGGGCCACCAGGCTTGCGTCGCGGCACCGTGGCTCGCCGCCGCCTCCGCGAGGATGGCGAGGAATCCGAGGAACAGGGTCGGGAGGAGTTCCCAGGCGCGCTCGCTCCACGCCCCGCCCGCGCGCCCACGTCGCAGGAGATGGGTGAGGAGGAGCGCCATGGCGATCCCAATGGCGGCCTGGGTCAGGGTCGAGAGCAGGAAGGTCGAACCCACCACGCCGCCGAGGCCCGAGGGCGGCGAGAGGATCAGGTTCTCGGCCCACAGCCCCGCCGCCGCGGCCGCGAAGATCCACGCGCCCAAGCGCGCGAAGCTCAGGAGGGCGCGGAAACCCTCCGCGGGAGGCGCACGCCCCTCGGCCGCTCCGGCAAAGGCCATGGGCGACCACAGGAGGGCGGCGACCAGGGTCGAGCCGAACGCGATCGCGAATCCTATGAAGTTCGCCGCATCCAACGACACGTCGATCGGCGAGATGGGTTGGCTCTGGCTCACGGCCCCGGTGCGCGGGAACGCCCCGGGCAGCGTGCCGTTGCGGTAGGCGATCATGAAGTAGAACGTCCCCGCCGTGAAGTGCCCGTCGTCCGCGGAGACCACGCTCCAGGTCACCGTGTACACGCTCGGTCCGATGCCGCTGAGCAGGTGAACCGCGAAGGTCGCGGGGTCCGTGGGCGAGAGCTGGGTGGGGCCCGTGTCCACGCGATGGTTCGTGCCATTCGTGACCGTGATCGTGGGCGAGCCGGGCTGCACGGCCTCGGACACGGTCACGCTCACGTACGCGGGTGCGACGTTCCAGATGTCGTACGGTGCCGGCGTCGAGGCGAGGAAGTCGGCGTGGGCGGCCGCCGGCGCAGACGTGGCCCAGAGGGCCAGCGCGAGGCCTCCGGCGAGCAAGGCGGCCAGGGCGACCCGGCGTCCACGAGGCATGGCGGATTCACCCTAATCTGCAGTCCTAGAAGTACTGTTCCCCGGTCCGCGGCCCGAGCGTGAGAAGGCATAAGTGCTCCCATGACGATGGGTGAAAGGATGGTCCTCTACGCCAGGGACATCGTGGAGAAGGAGATCCTCCGCCTCCCGAGCGGCACGTCTGTCCTGGAAGCTGCGCGCGAGATGCGCGAGAAGCACCATGGCTTCGTGATCGTGGTCACCGCGGACGGGAAACCGGCCGGCATCGCGACGGAGTGGGACTTCGTTGCGCGCGTCGTCGCGGAGGACCGCGACCCCGAGGCCGTGCGGCTCGAGGAGATCATGAGCCGCAACCTCGTTTCCGTGGAAGGAAGCGCCGCCCTGGATGCGGTTGCCCAGCTCATGGTGGACCGCGGGACACGCCGGGTCCTCGTCGTGAAGGACGGCACGATCCTCGGGGTCATCGAGGCGAAGACGATCCTGGTCCGCATGAAGGCGTACATCGATCGGCTCAGTGCGCAGATCGCCCGTGCGCAGACGCCCATGTTCTAGCCGTCACCCCTTTTCGCGATATCGATTCGGGTCATCGAAGAAGTCGATCACACGCGCCCCCTTCTTCAGGACCGCCGCGTGCGGCACCCTCGCAGGCACGAAATACCCGTCCCCGCGGCGGCAGGTTCGGGCTGCAGATCCGATGGTCAGCCGGATCTCTCCCTCGAGGACGACGCCCCACTGCGCGCCGTGTTCGTGTTCCGGCACGGAAGTGTCCTGGGTGGCCTCCCAGAAGATCGCGGAGGCCGTCGGACCGCGGAGGAGTCGCACGTGCACGCCCGGAATGGGGACGTCTGTCAGGGGGAGCTTCTCGAACATCTCCGGGAAGTGGACCATGCGAGGGCAACGGCCGACCGGCTCATGAATCTGTAGACGCGACCACGGGCGGCGCCGCCAGAGGGGAGTCCCGCCTCCCGGATTTGAACCGGGGGCCTGATGATGCCAGCGGGCACCGCGAACGCCGTGTCCGCGGGAGCACTCTACAGTCACCCGCTCTGACCAGGCTGAGCTAAGGCGGGACGAGCGACGAACGGGTCTCCCGATAAAAAGGTTGTCGAGCGCCCGGAGTCGGGAGGAAGTGCCGCGGGCCGGGCTCGAACCGGCGGCTTCGAGATCTTCAGTCTCGCACTCTCCCAAACTGAGTTACCGCGGCGCAACGCGACCGAACGGTTCGCGGGAGAAATAGTTTGCTGCCTGCAGAGCGCGGGACGAGGGATGCCTGAGGCAATGGGCATGTTCCAGGGCCGCGCTTCCTGGGTGCGGCTCCCGCGGCGAGTGGTGGTGCATTTCCCGGTCGTGCGGGCGGGCCCACCTTCATCCTTATCGTCTCCGGCCATATCCCCGCGCCGATGAAAGAGATCGCGCCGCCGGAGGTCTACGAGGCGCTGAACCGGCGATTCCCGGAAGGGCTCGAGAAGACCCGGGAGCTCCTGCGCCAGCCCAGCGTCAGCGCCACGGGCGAAGGTGTCGCCGAGTGCGCCGAGCGGGTTCGGTCCGCCATGGCCGAGCTCGGGTGTAAGACGAAGACGTTTGCCAAGGGGGGCCACCCGCTCGTCATCGGGTATCTCGACGTCGGCGCCGACACGACCCTCGTCGAGTACGAGATGTACGACGTCCAGCCCGTGGGCGACCTCGCCGCGTGGCGTTCGCCTCCCTTTGCCGCGGAGATCCATGACGTGGAGGGCGTCGGGCCTGCGGTGGTCTCCCGAGGATCGACGAACTCCAAGGGAGCGCTCATGGGCCACCTGCACACTTGGCGCGTGATCCGAGACGTCGACGAGATGCCCGTGAACCTGAAGATCCTCGCCGAAGGCGAGGAGGAGATCAGCAGCGCCAACTTCATCGAGTTCGTCCGGACCCATCGCGCCGAGCTCAAGGCGGATGGCGCCATTGCGAACGACTACACGGAGGATCTGCGCGGGGTGCCCACGATCTACCTGGGCGTGAAGGGGTGCCTGTACCTCACGATCTGGTCGCGCGGAAACCCGAAGAAGGGTGGCCCCATGGAGAGCGAGATCCACAGCTCGAACGCGGTGTGGATCGATTCCCCGGTGTGGCGGCTCGTGCAGGCGCTCGACACCCTCGTCGACCGCAAGACCCAGCGACCTCTCGTGGAGGGGTTCTGGGACGACGTGCGCCCTCCCACGAAGCGGGACCTCGAGATGATCGCGACCCTGTCCAAGAGGTTCGATCCGAAGGCGTGGCTGCGGGAGGAGCGCACGGCCAAGTTCAAGTATCGATTGCCGAAGGACGCCCTCCTGCGCAAGTACCTCTTTGACCCGACGATCAACATCTGCGGCCTTTACGCGGGCTACATCGAGCACGGCGGCACGAAGACGATTCTCCCGCACGAGGCGTACGCCAAGGTCGACATTCGGCTCGTGAAGGACATGACCGTGGAGGGCACCCTGCGCAAGCTCCGATCTCACCTGCGGAAGCGCGGCTTCGAGGACCTCGAGATTCAGGTCCACGGCCCATACGGGGCCGCGAAGACGGACCCGGACTCCTGGATCGCGCACGCCGCGGTCGAGGCCGTGCGGGCCCACGACCGGGAGCCGGAGGTATGGCCCACGAGCGGTGGGACGATGCCCGCGTTCGCCTTCGACGAGTACCTCAAGCTCCCCTGGGTCGCGTCGGGCCTCGGACACGGTTCGCGAGCCCACGCGCCCAACGAGTACGCCTCGATCGACGGCATGAAGCGGTTCATGCTCGGTGAGGCGAGCCTCGTGTACGCCGCGGCACATGCGCGTCCTCCCTGAGGCCGCGGAGCGCCGTGGAATTCGAAGCCGCGAATTGTACGAAAACGATGGGTTCGCAGCCTGAAAATGACCCCGAAAAATCGGCCCCACGAAAACCCTCGTTCTATGGAGAAAACCGATTCATTCTCACTCGTGGAATTTCAGCACGACACCTATAAATAGCGTAACCCGGGTTGGCGCGATGTAATGCCCACCGGAGAGGGTTCTCTACAGGTGACTCGATGGTCGTCGTGATTCGTCGCGATCTTCGCAGGGACGAGCGCGGTGTGGCGTCGACGGTCGGGACGATCATGGCCCTCCTCGTGTTCCTCACGTTCCTGAGCCTGATCGTGAACCAGTACGTGCCCGTCTGGATGAAGGACTCCGAGGCGGCCCACATGGACTCCGCGGTGGGGCAGCTCGCGGACGTCA